>CAMSQT010000073.1 GCA_947062645.1 uncultured Clostridium sp.
TGAAGGACGGCTTTCATATTTGCTTTATCCATAGTGTTTATTCTCCTTTCAAATCTTGTTCTATTTTATTCTTTGTTTTCTAAAAAAAGCTTTTACTATCTTACGGCAAAAAATGAAATTTGTCAAGCAAATTTCACTTTTATTTACAAATGTGAAAAAAGAAACGTCCCCAATTTCACATTCCAATTGTCTCTTTTGCCCCTTTTAGGTAATCTATTCCTGAGAAAATAGTGGCTATTGTTTGGATTATCATCATAATGGTAACTGCTAAGTTTAGGATAAAGGCTCCTCCTGCTAAGCTACCACCAAAACATTCTCCAAAGCTATGTGTGTCTACAAAGGCTAAGATTATAGCTATCATTTGAGTTACGGTTTTTAGTTTTCCCCAATTAGAGGCTGCAATTACTTTTCCACCTTTTTCTACTGCTACTAAACGGTATCCAGATACGATAAATTCTCTTGCTAAAACAATGATGGGAATCCATGCTGGTAGTTTATTCATTTCGACTAACATTATCATAGCTGCTAATACTAAAATTTTGTCAGCTAAGGGGTCTAAAAATTTTCCAAAGGTGGTTACTTCATTGTTTTTTCTTGCTAAATAGCCATCTAATTTATCTGTTAGAGATGCAATTACAAATATTAAGTCAATTAGCCAATATTCGATGGGAATGGTCAATAGTTCTCCTTGCATTCCTAAAAATGGTATGGCTACCATGATGGGTACTAAAATCATTCTAAATATGGTTAATTTATTTGGTAAATTCATGTATCTTAATCCTTCCTTTTTTATTTAAGCATTTCAATTGCTTTTTGCAACTGCGTGTCGTCTTTTTCTTCTACATTTAATACATTTTTTACGGTATCTGGTAATTTTACTACTTCGTCTGGCTCAATCCCTATTTTGTTGATTTCTGTTTTGTTTGGTGTTAGGTATTTTTCAGATGTTATTTTTAGTCCACTTCCATCTGGCAAAGTTAATACTTGTTGGATTACTCCTTTTCCATAGGTTTTTTGACCACAAATTTTAGCTTTTCCTAAATCTTTTAAGGCTCCTGCTAATATTTCGGATGAACTTGCTGTGTTTTCATTGGTTAAGATTACAATTGGCATTTGAATGATAGGGTCATTTTTTGCTTTTTTTATTTCTTCTTTGTTGTTCTTATCTACTTCATATAATAAAATATCTTCTTTATTTGTTATATAATCAGCAATTTCTAAAGCTTCATCAACAATTCCGCCTCCATTGTTTCTTAGGTCAATAATTAGGGATTTAATGCCTTGCTTTTCTAATTCTAAATATTTTTCTTTGAAATCTTTTGCGGTTTCGTCGTCAAAGGAAGAAAATTCGATATAACCAATTTGATTGCTTAGAACTTTTCCTTCTACTGGGTTAACTTTGATGCTTTCTCTTTTTAATTCAAAGGTTTTAGTTTCTCCCTCTCTTAAAATTTCTAATTTGACAAGGCTACCTTCTTCTCCTTTTATCTTGTTTGCTGCAACTGACATGTCGTCCCCTGTATAGGTAACATCATCTACTGCTATAATTAGGTCACCTGGCAATATTCCTGCTTTTTCTGCTGGACTGTTTTTGATGGGTGCTAGTACTTGTACTTTGTTGACTTCTGTATTTTTTACCATGTAAATTCCAATCCCCACAAAGTTTCCCATTGTGTCTTCTAGGTAGTCTTTCATATCTTCTTTTGATATGTATTCGGTATAAGGATCGTCTAGACCTTCAATATAACCTTTTATCGCACCTTCTTTTAGTTTTTCTTCGCTGATTTCCCCTAAATAATATTTATCTATAATCTTTTTATAGCGATTTAAGGTTTCGTCTATATCAGTATCTCCTGTTTTGGTAGCAAACATTGTAGCATTTCCTGTTTTTCCAAAGTATTGATACATTCCAATTGATGTACATAAAAATGTGATAAATGCTACAATTACAACTAGCATAATGATTTTATAGATTTTAAATCTTTTCTTTTCTTCCATTTTAACTTTTCCCTCCGCTGTTTTTTGAAATTAATATTTAATAATGTCAATGGGCGGAATGGTTCCGCCCTTCTTTATTATATTTATATGTGATAACTTTAAAAATATTGACTTGGATTTACTCTATTTCCATATGCATATGGTGATACTCTTACTTCAAAGTGTAGATGTGGTCCTTTTGAATTTCCAGAATTTCCTGATTTCATAATTTGTTGTCCTCTTGAAACTGTTTGTCCTGGTGAAACACATATCGAACCACTGGTTCCATGTGCATACCATGTTTGTAATCCTCCTGCATGTTGGATAACTACATGGGTTCCATAACTTGTTGTTAAGTTTTGTGTTTTAAGAACTACACCTTCTGCTGCCGCATATACGGGTGTTCCAGATGGTACAGCATAATCGATTGCCCCATGATAGCCTCCACTCGGATAGTACATACCCGCTGATATAGAACCCGAACTTACAGGTCTTTGAAGCGTTCCACTTCCTCCGCCCTGTATAATTTCCTCCTGAACTTCCACTACTATTTCCGTTATTATTTCCAGATGAATTACCATTTCCTTTATTGGTATTGTTTAATGCTTCAATTTGTGCCGCATATTTTGCTTGTGCTGCTTTTAATTCTTTCTCGATTTGGGCACTTGCTGTACGAAGTTCTTCAATATGCTGTTGTAATTCTTTTTCGTCTTCTGATAGTTTAGCTACTTGTTTATCTTTTTCTTTTTTGGCTGTTTGTAGTTGTGTAGAAACACTTTGTTTACTTGCTTTTGATGTATTTAATTCTTGTTTACTTGCTTCTAAATCTTTTTTAGCTTGCTCAATTTCCTCTTTTTGTTTTTGAATTTTCTCTAATAATTCCGTATCAGTTGTTGCTACTTCTGTTATTAAAAAGTAGTTAGAAATTAAGTCAGTAATACTAGAAGAAGATAAAATAAAGTCTAAATAAGAGGTTTCCCCTGCTTCATAAGTTGCAACTAATCTAGCATTTAATAGTTCTTCTTGTTTGGTATAGTCTTCTTGTGCTTTATCTAATTTATTTTGTGATTCTTGTATTTTTGTATTTAGTCCTGCTATTTGTGTATCTAATGTATCAATTTGGGATTCATAATCTGCTATTTTATCTGATAAATCTTTTACTTGTTCTTGTACTTCTTTTTTTTCTCCTTGAACACTATCTAATTCTTTTTCAGTTTGTTTTATTTCATTATTTGCTTTTGTTTGTTCATTTTTTTGTTTGTTTATCTCTGCTTCTGTTACTGCTTGTACCGTATATAAATTAGCTTGTAATACTATAATTCCTATTACGAGTATTCCTATTATTTTAATTCCTATTCTTTTCATAAGTTCCTCCTATTTTCCCCTTTAATTATTTGTATTTCCATTGTTTTCAAGTTCTTCTTCCTCTGTTGTTTCTTGATTTTGCGTGATTGGTACCATACCATTTGTAATATATGGTAGCGGGTCTGTTACCACACCATTTAGTCGAACCTCAAAGTGAGCATGTGGTCCTGTAGAATAGCCTGTAGAACCAACTTTTAAAACAACGGTTTCTCCCCTTTTTACATAGTCTCCTACTTTTACCATAATTTCAGATCCATGAGCATATAAAGTAGAAACACCGCCTCCATGGTCAATTATTACCATATTTCCATAGGCTCCATTGTAGCCTGCTTTTACAACAATTCCATCATTTGCTGCCACAAAGTTTGCACCCATTGGCGCACTTACATCTACCCCTGTGTGTAATTTGTATACGCCAGTAATAGGATGGGTTCTCATACCATATTTGGAAGTAATTCTAGTATAACCTGGAATTGGCCACGCCAATTCTCCTCCTATGTACTTAGTATCAATTCCTTCTAGGGCAAGTGATAATATTTCTTTGTTTACTTCTTCGAATTGTTTGTTGTATTCGTCTATTTTTGCTTGTACTTCTTTTTCTTGGTCTGTTAGTTTGGCAATGTAATTTTCTCTAATTAGTTTTGTATTTTCTAGTATTTTTGCTGTCTTTGTTTGGTTTTGTTTGATACTAGTATACTTTTCTTTTTCACTATCTAATTTTGCTTTGTCTGCTTCTATTTTGTTTTTTTGTTCTTCTATTTCCTCTAATAACTCCGTATCATAGTCTGCTAATTCCGTAATTAGGAAATAATTGGATAAAAAGTCACTTACACTTCGAGAACTTAAAATTACGTCTAAATACTTTGTATCACCTGTCTCATACATTACAACTAAACGTTTTTCTAGTATTTTCTTTTGTTTTTTATATCTTTTTTCTGCTACTTTTAGCCTCTCTTCTATTTTTGTAATCGAGGTTTGCAATTCTTCTATTTTTGTATTTAATTCTTCTAATTCATTTTTTGTTTTTTCAATTCTTTCGTCTAATTTTTGAAGTTGTTGAAGATTTTGGGTTAGTTCTTCTTTTACATTTTCTAACTCTCCTGTTGCATCATTAATTTGGTTTTGTAATTCTTCTTGCTTTGTTTGCAAATCAGTCATTTCCTCCGCTTGTACATAGGAAATGATACTAAAACTACTAATTAGAAAAGCTAAAACGACACATAAAATTTTACGCATGTTTTCTCCTTTATACTTTTAAATATTTTCTCATTGAGATAACACTTCCGGATTGCTCCTATTCCAATTCCTAGTAACATGTAAACAAATATAATAGAATTAAACATCTCTCCAAATGTTACTAAACTCATATTAATAACCTGCATAAATTGAGAATTTACCATTTGTTCTGCAATAAAACTATAAACTAATCCTACAAAACAAATTGATATAACACTTGCAAATACGCCTATTATCATACCTTCTACTATGAATGGCCAACGGATAAATCCGGTTTGTTGCTCCTACATATTTCATAATAGATATTTCCTTTCTTCTTGCATGAACAGTAAGTTTTATGGTGTTTGCTATAATAAAGATAGATATAATAATTAGTAAAATTAGAATGACTCCTGTTACAATTTTAATTCCATTTGCTAGGTTAATTAAAGTAGAAACTGTCTCGTCTTTACTGGTTATTTTTTTCACATTTTCAAATTTTAAAATTTGTTCTTGTAAGTTCTTACTTTGGCTCAAGTCTGTTAAGGTTACTACATAGGATGCTGGAAAAATGTTGTTTTCTTCATATCCTGCTAATAAATCTTTTTTGTCTCCAAATTTTTCTTTCATTTGTGTGAGTGCATCGTCTTTTGATACAAATTCTGTTGTACTCACACCTTCTAATGCTCTTATTTTTTCACCAATCTCGTCTATTTGTGCTTGGGTTGCATCATTGTTGATAAATACTTGTATTCCTTGTGCTGATTCCAATTCTTCTACAAAATGATTGATGTTTTCTGTTAAGATTAGGAAAATTCCAAAAATAATCATGGTAGCACACATAATCATTAAAGAGGCTCCTGTTGATTTTTTGTTTTTGAATACGTTTCCAAATCCTTCTCCTATTAAATATCCAAATCTGTTATATTTCACAATCATACCCACCTTTTTTATCATCTTTTACTATTTGACCTTTTTCTATATGGATAACTCTTTTTTTCATTTTATCTACGATATCTTTAGCGTGTGTTGCTACAACTACTGTGGTTCCTCTCATGTTGATGTCGTTTAATAAATTCATGATATCCCATGCGGTGTCTGGATCTAAGTTTCCTGTTGGCTCATCTGCAATTAACATAGATGGGTTGTTCACTAAGGCTCTTGCTAAGGCTACTCTTTGTTGTTCCCCTCCTGATAATTCATGAGGATACATTTTGGCTTTTCCACTTAAACCTACTAAAGATAGTACCATTGGAACTTGTCTTCTTATGTGCCTTGGTGTTGCTCTTACTATGTACATAGCATAAGCTACATTGTCATATACGGTTTTATCTGGTAATAGCCTAAAGTCTTGGAATACGACTCCCATGCTTCTTCTTAAAAATGGAATTCTGCTTGGTTTTAAGTAAGTTGTGTCTTTTCCATTTATGATTAGGTTTCCTGAGGTTGGTTCTTCTTCTTTTAAGATTAATTTAATTAGCGTTGATTTTCCACTTCCTGATGAGCCTACTAAAAAGGCAAATTCTCCTTTGTCAATTACAAAGTTTGCATTTTTTACGGCTTTTGTCCCTGTTCCGATATATCTTACTTACGTTTCTAAATTCTATCATTTTTTAAGTTCTCCTTACCTCATATTTTGGGCATTATATTCTTAGATCGGAAGAACGTCGTGTAGGGAAAG
>CAMSQT010000074.1 GCA_947062645.1 uncultured Clostridium sp.
ATGAGGCATTGTGACTGGAGTTCAGACGTGTGCTCTTCCGATCTATTTCAAAATTTTACAATAATCGTTCTAAATTTATTCATGGAAAATTAAATTTTCCTAGCAAATATTGCCCCTATGGTGGCAAAGAGTTTGACGAGTTCTTTTTTAATCATTATATTGAAACAGTAGATGATGCAAAAGCGATTTTGATAGCAACGATACAAGAATATATTATACAAGATGCTAATAAGATGCAAAGTAGAGTAGAGATATATTTGGAGAAATAAATTGAGAAAAAGGAGAGATATTATGAATTTGTATATAAGTGGAAGTAACAGAAAACAGAATTGTTATAGAATATTAAACGACCTAAAGACAGAAAAAGATAAATTAATCTCTTTGGCAGATAAAAGTATTGGTTATTGTCTAGGATGTAGTGCTTGTGTTAATGATGTGGAGGGATTTTGTGTAATAGAAGACGATATGCAAGAAATATATGAAGATATAATGAAAAGTGATAAAATAATTATAGCAACGCCAGTTTATATGAATCATATAACAGGTATTTTGAAGAATGTAATAGACAGATTTAATCCATTTTGTAATAATGAAGAATTATTACAAGATAAGACTTTTTATATTATTGCAATAGGACAAATGAGTGAAATTGAAAACAATGAAATTGCGAATGACATCAAGCAGTATTTTGAAAGGATTAGTGAGTTTTTAGGATTTAAATCTGTTTTTTTAAGATATTTAACAAGTGGAGATATAAAAAGTGTAGATGATATTACTAAAACCTATAACAACTATAATGAAATAATAAAAGAATTGAAAGTGGAAATAGAAGGAGAACTATATGCCTAATATAATTGATATCTATGAAAAATATTATATTCCAGAGCATTTGCAGTTACATATGCTAAGAGTAGCAGCATGTGCAAAATTAATTTTAGACAACTGGAAGGGAGAATCAATAGACAAAGAAGCCATAATAAGAGTATTACTATTACATGACATGGGAAACATTATTAAAATAGCAGGAGAAGATTTAGAAAGCAAAAAAACCATAGAATTACGAAGACAATACATAGAAAAATATGGAGAATATGAGCATTATACTAATATGGCAATAGCAAAAAAGGAAGGTTTAAGTCACAAGGAATTAGATATTTTAGACAAAAAAAGGTCAAGAAGAAATGAAGAAACTTATCAATCAGGCTCTTATGAAGTTAAAATATGTACTTATTGTGACCAAAGAGTTGCACCAGATGGAGTAAGAGGAGTAAAAGAAAGACTAGAAGAAGTAAGAACAAGATATAAAAACAAATTAAATTCTGTATGGTCAAATGAAGAGAAAGCCAAGCATTTAATACAATGTGCTATACGGGATTGAAAAACAGATTATGAAATATTGCACCATAAAGCCAGAGGATATAAATGACAAAACAATTCAAGTAAATATCCAAAAATTAAGAAATTATACCATAGATTAGATAAAAAATAATTATCAAACTCTTACAAACACAAGGGAAATCAGAAAACAATAAAATAATTTAGGAAAAATTTTAAAAAATACTTGACAATATGACAAAAAATTAGTATAATAAACTTCGTCGAAAGACGAAATGGTCGCTTAGCTCAGCTGGGAGAGCATCTGCCTTACAAGCAGGGGGTCATAGGTTCGAGCCCTATAGCGACCACCATTCTTTTTTATATGGCCCGGTAGTTCAGTTGGTTAGAACGCTAGCCTGTCACGCTAGAGGTCGACGGTTCGAGCCCGTTCCGGGTCGCCATTTTTTTTTATTTTATATTTGGCTTTATAGCTCAGTTGGTAGAGCAAGGGACTGAAAATCCCTGTGTCCCTGGTTCGATTCCAGGTGAAGCCACCAATAACATACAGAAGTTCTTGAAATTTCTGTACAATAAAAAAATGTATTTGTTATAGTTATATACAAATACATTTTTTTGTTACTTTTCCTTCTCATCCACTTTCATATTATCGCCATAGCGTTTGATCTTCTTCGTAGTAGTCTTCTCAAACTCTTCATCACGGATGCCAAAACTCTTAATATGCTTATAATTAGGAAGCTTTTTATTAACAGCTGAAACACAATCAGCAACAATCTTCCAAAGCTCTTCTTTTGTAGGAACCGATCCTTTCAGATACTCTGTAATTGCCTCAATATTTGGATAAATTTGAGCATTAATATACGTTTCATCATCATCTTCTTTATGAATTCCCAAAACCAAAGACTCAGCAATTAAAGGACTATCATTTAAATAATACTCAACTTCTTCTGGATAAATATTTTTACCATTTTTCGTAACAATTACACTCTTACACCTACCCGTAATATACAAATAACCATTTTCATCTATCTTACCAAGGTCACCTGTATGGAACCAACCGGTCAACAATTGCTTGTTTTGTCTTTTCCTCGTCTTCATAGTAGCCAAGCATAACATTAGGACCGAGAAACCAAAATTTCACCAACACCTTCACTATTTGGGTTATCAATTTTATATTCCACATTAGGAATAGGAAGACCAGCACTATCGTCTTTTTGGAAAAAGTCTGTATTACCAGCAACCAAAGGGGCACATTCTGTCAAACCATAACCTTGCAGTGTCATTAAATGTAAAGCCTTAAAATCAGCAACAATTTCTGGATTAGCAGCAGCAGCTCCAACAATAAAAACACGAAGTCTTCCACCAAGCGTATTTTTTACTTTACTCCTTACAATTTTCTTTAAATAAAAAGGTAACTTATAAAAAGGATTTCCTTCGGTCGTTTTAAATTTCTCTGGCAAAGATTGATTCATATTTTTTATAATGTTTTTATGCATATTTTCTAGCAATAAAGGAACACACAAAATAACAGAAGGGTGAAACTCATTTAAATTTTTAGTAATATAGCGTAAACCTTCACAATGCGCAATACTAGCACCACTATAAATAGGAAGTAAAAAACCTAAGGTACATTCATAAGTATGATGAAGTGGCAAAACAGAAAAGAATAAATCACTTCTTTTTACCTTTACAATCCCATAAGTGGATAAAATATTAGAGCAAATATTTCTTTGAGACAAACAAACACCTTTCGCATTTCCAGTGGTACCAGATGTAAAAAGTAAAATGCGTAGTTCATCGGGGTCAACGGTTATTCTATCAAAGTCAGTGTTTCCACCTTCATAAGATGCTTTACCTTCTGAAACTAAATGCGAAAAAGAAAGTTTTGAAAAATCTGCATCAAAAGAAGAAAAAACTGTATCAGGATTTTCTACTTTTTCTATCTTTTCTAAAATGGCATCTAGATTTTTGCTATCGCCTAAAATACAAATAGTTTGCGAAACATTCATAAAATTAATCACATCATCGGTATGTAATTCTTTATCAATAGGAACCACAACGCCAACAATACTAGCTGCCAAATAAGAAACACACCATTGATAGCTATTTTTTCCAATCACAGCAATTCGTTTGTTTAAAAATCCTTTTTCTAGCAAGCTTGTCCCTAAATAAACAACATCATTTTTAAATTGCTCATACGAAACCCTAACAATATTTCCCTTTTCGTCTTTTTTCTTAAAGGCAGTTCGAGAACGATAAATGTCACCTGAACGATATAACATATCTTTAAAATTCGTAACTTCTTCGGTTTTATGATATTTCTTTTTTAATTGCTCAGCAATTGGAATATTTTTTTTCATTTAAATTGCTTCCTTTCTTTAAAAGTTTTATTGGTAACGGTAAAAAACATAATTTGTATCTTGTGTAACATTAAGATTACCATCTAAAATAGATTTTCCTTCTGCTTGTAATGGAATTTCAATAAATAAGGTAGTTTTAAACTTTTCGTCTAAATTATTGGTAATATAAATATCAAAAGAAAGTTTACAAGCAATTGAATTTAAGTCCACATTACAACGCTTTAAAAGTGAGCCATCATAAGTAATTGGTGTAGCTGTATTAGTTAAAGTATAATCGGTTTTAATATTTTGATTATGATAGCTAAGGGTAATAGGGTTGGCTAAATTGTTGTATAAAATAGGAGCATCTAAATTAGCCTCATCGTCAGCCGTAACCGTAAAATTAAAATGGTCTGTTATTTCATGTTCTGCAATTGGTATGTCACTTTTGGCAAATTGATTTAGGCTTTTAAAATATAATTTTGGTTGTCCCATTTCTGGCATTAAATTATAGTTTATGTTATGAATAGAAACTTCTTTAAAAGTATTTTCCATTGTTTTTTCTTCCATAGAAGTACTGTTAATAAAAAGTGCCATATCAGTAAATTGGTATAAATTTTCAATTGTAAAATTAGTTGTAGAGCCAAGTTTATTTTTAGCATCACAATTACTAAACAAAACAATTTTATTGACAGTAAATATGGTTTTATCATTTTTATTAGCAAAAGGTAAGATGTCTTTTTCAAAATTACTTTTTATCACATATTTTTGAAACAGTAAGTAAGCAAGGATAAATACAAGGATAAATAAAATAAATACAATAATGGTCAAAATCTTTTTTTTCTTGTCCATGTTTTTTAGTCTCCTCCTTCTAAAAACAACTATATCATAGTATAAAATCAAAATAAAATCAAGTATTTTCATTTTGCCAAAATTATTCATTGACAAAACAAATAAGAAACGATAAAATAATAGCAGATAGTGTCTAAACCTAAGAGAAAGGAAATAAAAATGAAACATAAGAAGAAATCACAAATGAAGTTTACTTTAAAAAATATTATTACTTTTCTAATATTTATCATTAGTTTATTATATTGTATCATATTTTATAACTACTATTTTGGAAGAAATACCGTCTATGCCAAAGAAGCATCAAGCACTGTAGAAAAAACAAAAATCAGTCAAGCCCAAGAAATCAATTTAGAAGAAATCCTAGCACAAAATGTGAAAGAAGGACAAAAAGAAGAATATAAAACAGAAGAAACCGTTTTAGAATACATAACAAAATATAGAAATAATAACCAATTACCAAAAGGACAGATGCAAGTAGTACAAGAAGGAAGAGAAGGAAAACAGCAAATTACAACCAAAAGCACCTATCAAAATGGAGAATTAATAGGAGAAGAACAAGTTTCTTGTATAGTTACGAAAGCTTCTGTTAATAAAATTGTAGAAATAGGAACTGCAAATTATACTAGTAATTATAAACCAAAAGTAGGAGATAAACTATTCCGGAACAGCAGATAGAATATCTGTTATGGTAGAGCCAAATGAACATTCACAAAAAATAGCGACCTTAAGTAAAGGAGCAGAATTAAAACTATTAAGTATAGAAAATGAATGGTATAAAATATCCTCAGGTAGTACAATTGGTTATGTAAAAGCAGAAAGCACAACCAATATTGCCGAAAATAAAAAAGAAGAAAACCAAGCAAATGGACAAATACCTCAAAAAAGTAAAGAACAATTAAATTCTGGATTAAGCTTTGGAATGGCTTTAAACAAACCAAGTGGATTAACTTTAGAACAATTCAAAAAAGTCTTAACCGATAGTAAAGATACCAATAAAATATTCCAAAATAATGCCCAATATTTTTACTACATAGAAAAACAATATAACATTAATGGCGTATTTGTAGCAGCAGTTGGTATCCATGAAAGTGCTTGGGGAACTTCTAAAATTGCCAAAGAAAAAAATAACTTATTTGGCTATGGAGCGTATGACGCTAACCCTTATAATGGAGCCTATAATTTTACAGATTATCCTGAAAGCATCGATTTAATGGCAAGAGTATTTGTTAAATATTATATCAATCCAAAAGGAACCAATATCTATGGTGGAGAACAAGCTACTGGAACATATTATAATGGACCAACCTTAAGTGGAATTAACACTAAATATGCAACCGATAAAAATTGGGCAAACGGAGTTTATAATCATATGAAATATTTATACAATAAATTGTAAAAAATTCTTGCTATTTTTTACAATTTATTGTATGATAGAATGGCAAGAATAATTAGAAGGAAAAACAATCAAGAAATAAAAACTAAAAAGAAAGGGGCCAAAACATGAAAAAAACAATGATTATCATAACTATCATTTTATTAGTAATGGGATTATTTTTAATGGCAAGTACTACATATGCAAAAGAAAAAGCAATAGATGATAAAACCGAAAGTAAAATTGTTGAAATAAAAGACAATGTAGCAAAATCGTTAGACGACTACACAATAAACTATGGAATCGAGACATGTGTAACCGTTGCTTACATTTTAAATT
>CAMSQT010000075.1 GCA_947062645.1 uncultured Clostridium sp.
TAGTATTTTAACATAGGTTCTTTTTTCTATGTCTACTAAATGGGGTGCATTTCAAAATAGCGCTTTCCTCTTTTTTCGATAGATAAAAAGATTTTAAGGAACTTCACTAAAATTTCTGCATATGATATAAAAAAGAGATAGGAGAGTGTTAGAAAATGCAAAATAGACAAGTGATAATGGCTAGAAAATACTTATGCTGTTTTGACGAAATCTTAGACCAAATGGCAAAACAAATGCTATCACAAGAAATGACCAATAACATAACTATTAATTTTATTAAAGGCATGATATCCCATCATAAAGCGGCAATTTCAATGTCACAAAATTTGCTAGAATTTAGTATGTATGAACCTTTGCGAGAAATGGCAAAAGAGATTATTGAAAGGCAAACCAAAGAAATAGAAGAAATGCAAGAAATTGCTAATACTGCTTATGGTTTTCAAAATATAATACAAGATGTAAATTGCTATAAGAATGAATATTTTGAAATTACTAAAAATATGGTTGAAAAAATGAAGAATGCACCTAGGACGATATACATTAATTTGGATTTTACTTATGAAATGATACCCCATCATGAAGGTGCAATTGCTATGTGCAAAAATTTAATGGCTTATCGTATTGATCCAAGATTAAAGGCAATTGCTGAGAGTATTATCAAAGAACAAAAACAAGGTATTGAAAAAATGAAGGAAATTCAAATGAGATTAAGAGGAAAATAATGCATATAAAAGAAAACAAATGATATAATAATAAAGATAGATAAAATCATATAAATACTTGACAATGCTAGAACTATGTGATATATTATCTATAATGGATCGTACCACGGATTACCTACGGGCCCGTGGTCATTTTTTACAGCAAGGGAGGAAAATATTGGAAAAACGATTTAAAACAATTATGGAACAGATTGAAATTTTAAAATCAAGAAATTTAACGATTCAAAATAATAAAAAAGCATACAAAATACTCGAAAAAAATAATTATTATTATCTTATAAATGGTTATAAAAATGTATTCTTAGACAATACTATCGATACTGAAAAATATAAAAACAATACAAAAATAGAGGAAATATTTGCTCTTTTTTGTTTTGATAAAAATATAAAGATGATTTTTTTGAAGTATTTACTGTTAATAGAAAATGAAATTGATAGTTATATAGCGTATGAGTTTTCAAAAAGTTATGGTCATAAAGATTATTTGGTCTTTCAAAATTTTAATAATTTAAATTCTAAAAAAGATTTCATAGAGAAATTTATTAAGGTTATAAAATTAGAAATCCAATATCAATATAAAAATTCAAATGAAATGATTGCTCACTATTTGGATTGTTATGGATATGTGCCATTATGGGTATTAATAAGAGTTTTATCTTTTGGGAAAGTATCAAAATTTTATAGTTTAATGAAACCAAAAGAACAAAACCAAATAAGTCGAAAATATAATTTAAGAAGTCACGAATTTAGTATTCTATTACATAATTTAACTTTAATTCGAAATATTTGCGCTCATGACGAAAAATTATTTGACATAAAATTGAAAAATCGAATATTTTCAACAGTATATCATGAAAAATTAAAAATTGAAAAGAGAAAAGGAAATTATAAGATAGCAACAAGAGATTTATTTTCCATTGTAATTATATTAAAATTATTATTAAACAGAAAAGATTTTACAAAATTTTATAAAAAATTAATTCAAGAAATTCAAGAATTAAAAAAATTAATAACGAGTATAAAAATTGAAAGAATATTATATCAAATGGGATTTCCTATCAATTATAAGGATCTTCTTAAATTATAAAAATCAAATTGAATTTTTTACCAAATAATCTAAAAGAAAAAATGGCATAATAAAAATATAAAAGAAAAAAAGGAGGAAAATTCTTATGAAAAAAATTATTAGCATTTTTGTTATTATAGCCATATTAAGTGTACTTATCTTCATGCCAAATAGCAGTTATGCTGCAGCTTTAGACACCATTAGTGTTGACACAAGCAAAACAACCGTAAGACCAGCAGAAGAAGTAGCTGTAACCATTAACTTTGGACAAGCACTAGGAGCGTATACATTTGATATATCCTATGACAACAACATTTTTGATTATGTATCAGTAGACGGAGGAACAGCCAATAATACTACTGACAAAATAAGAGTGACATTTTATGACACAACAGGAGGAACTAACCCTAGAAATAACATGAGTGTAGTCTTTAAAGCAAAAGCAGATATAACAACCTCTAACCCAACGGAATTTTTAGTAACAGGAGAAGGCTTAGCAAATCCAGATGCTTCTGTTCAATTTGACGACATCTCAACACCAATTGTAAAAAACGTTACCGTTGAACCACAATATATAGACTATACCATAAATTTAGAACATGAGGGAGAAATTGTAAAAGAACAAGAAAAAGCTATGACATTAAGTTATTCTTCCCCAATGGGACGTTATTATGAACATGCAAGATTAATTGCTGAAAGCACATCACCTGCTGGCGCTACCATACAATTACTTGCCAATGATCAAGCAAACTTAGAACATGACATCATTCAAAGTGGATGGGGAGATGCACAAGGAACTAAAATAGGAGGAAAAGATGTATCCCAAGTGTTACAAACAAGAGCTATATTTAGTCAAGCAGGAGACTATACTATAACTTTAAAATTAATCGATAGAGACAACAGCGATAGTGTAATAGCTGAAAAAACTTTTAATTATTCTGTTTTAGAAACAGCAACACCTCCAGAACAACAACCAGTAGCTCCTGAAACACCAGAACAAGCAGAAGAAATAGAAGAAGTTAAACCAGACCAAATGCCTAAAAAATTGCCAAAAACAGGTGCTAACCTTTATATTCCAATTATTATTGCTTTAATTACTTTAATTGCAGGTTATGCTTATTTTAATAAAAAGAACCAATAAAAGTTTTGTTGCTATGTTTAGATAAAATATGTTCTATGGAAAATAGGATGTATTTTATCTTGTACATAAAGCAAAGAAAAAGACAGGAGAAAACCAATGAAAAGGAAAAAATGGATTAATTATTTAATCATAGGTGCTGTTATTAGTATTTTACTAGGGGTAGGAGTAGAAGAATACAAGGACAATCAAATAAAAAAACAAGAAAATAATAATACAAAAAGTTATACCACAGAAAATATTAGTACATTATATCAACCAGATAAACCAAGTCCAAATAAATATCCAAAAGAAGAAATTGCAAAAGAGTATAAAGGATACAATGTAACAGCCAAACTAGAAATTCCTAAAATTAATTTGGAAACTTATATTTTAAGTACCTACTCTAAAAATTCACTAAACATATCAGTCACTAAATTTTGGGGAGCAGATCCAAATAAAAAAGGAAATTTTTGTGTAGCAGGGCATAACTTTCAAAATAAAAATATGTTTCACAATTTAAGAAAATTAGAAAAAAAGGATAGATTATGGATTACAGACCATGAAGTAGGAAAAATAGAATATGAAATTTATAACATTTATATGGTTGAGCCAGAAGATGTAACATGTTTATCGCAAGAAACTGAACGGAAAACGAGAAGTAACACTTATTACCTGTACAAGTGATTCCCAAAAAAGGATTATCGTAAAAGCAAAGGAGAGCTAAGTTTGAAAAAGAAATACATTTTTATTAGCATTTTATTTTTACTAATGTCAATCAGTTTATTTTTATATTTTCAGGTAACAGCATCACTTAAGTTAGAAGGGATTGAAAGTTTTCCTGTTAGCTATCAGCCTTATTTAAAGGAGTTAGCCAAAAAACATCCTAATTGGAAATTTACAGCGATGTATACTAATTTAGATTGGACCTATGTTATTAATCAGGAAAATGTATTTGGAAAAAATCTAGTTCCTAAAAATTATGGAGATAGTTGGAAAAATACAGCACCTGGTGAATACAATGTAGAAGTTGATGCTGGTTGGGTTGATAGCTCTAGGCAAGCAGTAGAATATGCAATGGATCCTAGAAATTTTTTAAATGAAGCTCGTTTATTTCAATTTGAGGGGCTTTCTTTTGATGTGCATACTAACAATTTAGAAGGAATTGAAAAGATTTTATATGGGACAGAGTTCTATCGGGACAAAAGTATCGTATTTAGATGCGAATGGAAATACAATTAATATGAATGAAAAGTATAGTGATTTGATTTTAAGAGGTGGGCAAACTTCTAAAGTAAGCCCTTATCACTTGGCGTCACGAATTAAGCAAGAAGTAGGTCCTTTTTTGTCACATAGTTCAATTAGTGGAAAAGTAGATGGGTTTAGAGGTTTATACAATTTTTATAATATTGGAGCAACTAGCTCAGCAGAACCAATGGGGGCCATAAAAAATGGCTTGCAATATGCAAAAGATGGAAAAGGAGCAAGCCAAACCGTCAAAGATAAATACCTAATCCCTTGGAACACCAAGGAAAGAGCCATTACTGGTGGCGGTATTTTTATTGGTTCTAGTTACATTAATGTCCGGTCAAAATACTATCTATTTGCAAAAATTCGATGTAAATGACGATAGAGGAAGTGACTTGTTTTGGCACCAATATATGACAAATGTGTTAGCACCTTATAGTGAATCAAAATCAATTTATAATGGCTATCAAAAAAGTGGGCTACTAGAAACACCAATGTCATTTATTATTCCTGTATATGACAATATGCCAAATTTAGCAACTGATAATCCTAACATCAACAAAAACGAATTTAGCCAAGAAAATACCAAAGTTTATTGCAATGGAAACAATGTTAACCTAAGAACTGGACCATCTACTTCTTATGAAATTATTACAAGTTTAAATAATCAAGATAGAATGACTAGAATTTTAAAAGGAAAGCAAGCAGGAGAGAGGTGGGACAAAGTGATTCTAGAAAATGGAATTGTCCGGCTATATTTATCAAACCTATGTAACAGAAGTGCCACCTGTTCAAATTGAAAAAATAGATGTAAAAATAGAGAACACAACTTTGCAAAAAGGAGAAACCAAGCAATTAAATGTTGTTATTTCGCCAGAAGAAGCAAAAGACCACAAAGTAACCTATACTTCTAGTAATCCTAATAGCGTAACAGTAGACGACAAAGGTGTGTTACAAGCCATACGCTCAGGAAGTAGTACTATTACAGTAAAAGCACAAGAAAACAATGTACAAAGCCAAATTGAGATTCATGTATATAGTAAGGTGACTAGTATTAGACTAGATCAAAAAGAAATCTATATGCGGTGTTGGTGACACGTTCCAAATTAATGGTTATATTGAGCCAGATGATGCTAATGACCCATTAATTCAATATCAAAGTAGCAATCAAAACATAGCAAATGTTCAAGAAACAGGAGTTATAACAGCAAAACAAATAGGAGAAACTCATATAACAGCAGTAGCCAATGAAAATCCTGAAATAAAAGCAACCTGCAAAGTAGTTGTAGTAAGAGCAATGGAAGATAGTGAAATACACTTTGATAGTTCACTAAATGTAAATAGTTTGGAAGTAAGCGGGATAGACTATAACCAAAATACCGTAGCAGATATAAAAGGAAAAATTACAACAAATTTAGAAATCGAAATCGTAAATTATCAAAATCAAAAATTACGAGATACCGATATCGTAGGAACAGGAAGCAAAATACTCGTAAAAGAAGACGAAAAGGTACTAAGAAGGTATCAAATTATCATTTATGGTGATGCTAATAGTGATGGAAAAATTAATAGTGTTGACCTACTAGTATTACAACGACATATCCTAGAAATAGAAAAACTAGAAGGAATATTCCAAAAAGCTTGTAATATTGCTAAAAATGGAAAAAAACCAACATCAGTAGACTTACTATTAATCCAACGACACATTTTAAACTTACAAACCATTGAGCAATAGATGTTTTTTGGGACGGGGTTAAAAAACATTTTAAGAGGAGGTGTTTATAGCGTATGCTAAAAAGAAGGATTTTTGTTATTTTAATTTTTGTGCTAGGTTTTTGTTGTTTTGAAAATTTTGCTTATAGTAATAATCGTGCTACTGTTTATTTAGAAAGCAAGGAAGAAATAGTAGAGCAAGGAAGCCAGATAGAAATCATGACTCATATAAAAAACGAAAAAGTGGCAGCTTGTAATTTTTCGATTTATTTTGATACATCAAAGTTAGAATTTATTCCTAATAGTGATAATACTGAGATCGGAAGAGCGTCGTGTAGGGAAAGAGTGTTGGATCGAGTG
>CAMSQT010000076.1 GCA_947062645.1 uncultured Clostridium sp.
AAATATGAATTCCAGTTTTATTTATTAACCTCTTCTTATGTAATATCAATTTACTATGTATTAAAAGCAACCATTCTTTACACCAAAGGAAGAAAAGAATATTTAGAAAGTTTAAGTGACATTTCTGAAATTGTAAAAAAAGATAAACCAATCAAAAAAACTGCTAAAAAAAGAAATCAAAAACAAAAAGAAGAAATAAAAGAAAAAGAGGGAACAAAAAATGATTAAAAGTATGACAGGATATGGAAAAGCACTTTTAAGCAAAAACCAAAGAGAATATCAAGTAGAAATAAAAAGCGTCAATCATAGATACTTAGACATTTCCATAAAAATGCCAAAAGTGTTAAGTTATTTAGAAGAAGAGGTAAAAAAACAAATTGCCAAGAAAATAAAAAGAGGAAAAGTAGATGTATTTATTTCTTTCCAAAACAATGGGGAAGAAGGAAAAGAAATAAAAATAAACACTGAAATTGCCAAAATATATATAGACGAGTTAAGAAAATTAGCCAAACAAGAAAACCTTTTCAGTAATATAGAAGTTACTGAAATCGCAAAACTTCCAGACGTATTAAGTATTCAAAATAAACAAGAAGACGAGGAAATAAAACTAGAATTGCAAGAAGTAGTAATAGAAGCAACCAACCAATTAGTAGAAATGCGAACCATAGAAGGTAGCAAACTAGCAGAAGATTTACAACAAAGAATGCTACAAATGAATCAAAAAGTTATGCAAATATCTTCACTTTCTACTGGACTTATTGACGAATATGTAGTAAAATTAGAAGGTAGAATAAAGGAACTATTAAAAACAAAAGAAATTGACGAAGCAAGATTAGCACAAGAAGTTGTAATTTATGCTGACAAATGCTCTGTGGAAGAAGAAGTAACCAGACTAAAAAGCCATATATCACAATTTGAAAAGTTATTAAGCAATGAAAAAAACGAGGCAATTGGGAAAAAATTAGATTTTATTGTGCAAGAAATGAACCGTGAGACAAATACCATTGGTTCAAAAGCCAATAATTTAGAAATAACCAATGATGTTATTGATATGAAAACGCAAATCGAAAATGTACGAGAGCAAATTCAAAATATCGAATAATAGAAGTAAAGAAATGGAGGAAAGCGATGCAATTAGTAAATATAGGTTTTGGAAATATTGTTTCAGCCGAAAGAATTGTATCAATTGTCAGTCCAGAATCAGCACCAATTAAAAGACTAGTACAAGAAGCAAAGGACAATAAAACAGCAATTGATGCAACCTATGGAAGAAGAACAAGAGCCGTATTAATTATGGACTCAGGGCATATTATATTATCAGCCATTCAACCAGAAACAATTGGTAGTAGGGCAGATAAATCAATATCACAGGAATTCGAAAAATAAAATCCAATGTCCCCAATGCAACCCGGAACCAGTGGAGACATGGGAGAATAAAATAAAAAAGGAAAGGAAAGATTTAAAATGATAGTAAAACCAACCGTAGGAGAATTATTAACCAAAGCACAAAATAGATATGAATTAGTCATTGCAACAGCAAGAAGAGCAAGACAAATTGCAGCAGGAGACGAAGCAAAAACAAAAGTAAAAGAAGAATCACCAGTAACCTTAGCTGCCAATGAAATAGCAGAAGGGAAGGTAACTATCGTATGTTAGTCATATTGTCAGGAGTAGCAGGAGCAGGAAAAGATACCATAAAAAAAGAATTAATCCAAAGGATGGAAAATGTGATATCACTTCCATCTTTTACTTCTCGTTCTATGCGTGAAGGAGATATAGAAGGACAAACCTATAACTTTGTTACCAAAGAAGAATTTGAGAAAATGATAGAAAATCAAGAATTTTATGAATATGACATCCATCATAACCAATACTATGGAACCTCAAGAAAACTATTAAACGAAAAAATCAAAGGTGGAAAAATAATCGTAAAAGATATTGATGTCAATGGAACCGAGCATTTAAAAGAATTATTAAAAGAAGATACCAAAATTGTAACCATATTTTTAAGAGTACCAAAGGAAGAACTAAAAAGAAGACTAGAAGCTAGAGTAGACAAGCCTAGTCCACAAGAAGTAATGCTTCGACTAAACCGATTTGATTATGAAGAATCTAAAATAGGTTCTTATGATTATGTACTAAAAAATGATGACTTAGAAAAAACCGTACAGATTATTCAAACCATTATTGAAGCCAATCAAGAAAAATAACAAAAATAAAAGGAAGAAGGAAAACAAACAACATGGAAGAAAACAAAGAAAGATTTTTAGATGGTTTATTAAAACAATTATGCCAAGAAATGAACATCAAACTAGAAATGTTATCTTATGACTGGATTTTGCAACTGACTAAAGACGGAAAAGTAAGACATATTACCAGAAACCACTTTGACAACAACCCACAAGCAAGTGGTGAAATAGCAAATGACAAATATGCTACCTATGAAGTCTTAAAGTCACAAAATGTACCAGTAATTGAGCATACCATGCTATTTAATCCCGGAACCAGAAGTCGTTATGTACAAGAAGACGAAGGCGTTTGGCAAATTGCTCACAAAGAATTCGAAAACCAGAACCATAAAGTGGTCGTAAAACCAAATGACGGATGGGAAGGAAAAGAAGTAGCACTTTGTCATACCAAAAAAGAACTAGAAGTTACCATTGAAAAGTTGTTCCAAAAACATGGAACAGTTAGCATATGTCCTTACTATGACATTGAAACGGAATACAGAACTTTTTACCTAAATGGAAAAGTAGAGTTAATTTATGGGAAAACCAAACCATTTGTAATAGGAGACGGAAAAGCAAGCTTAGCAGAACTAGTACAAAAACTAGACTTACCAGACAAAAAAGTAGTAAGAGACAACTTAAGTCTATTAGACTTAGAATCTGTGCCAGCTAAAGGTGAAAAAATCGAGATTTCTTGGAAGCATAACTTAAGTGGTGGCTCCATTCCAACTGTTTTAGAAAAAGGAGAGTTATACGAAAAAATAGAAAAATTAGCAATTCAAGCAGGAAAGGCTTTAAATATGAACTTTGCAACCATTGATATTATTCGTACAACCAATAACCGGGTTATTTGTTTTAGAAATAAATTCAGGTGTATGTGCGCCTATCTTTGCTCAAAATGTTGATAATGGTTATGAAATAGTAAAAGCAATTTATAAAAAAGCATTAGAAGCTTTATTTGAATAAAACGATGTTTTTTGGGACTTAGGTTAAAAAACATCGTTTTTTCGTGTTTTAAAAATTTTTCTTGTGAAAACTACAAAAATTTGATATACTAATAGGCGAAAGAAGAGGAGAAAAAATGATAGCAGAAGTAATCATAAATAGAACCGCCAAAAAACTAAACAAAACATTTGACTATCATGTCCCAAACGAGTTGGAGGGACTTATTTTAGTTGGAAGCAAAGTTCTAGTACCCTTTGGGAAAGGGGAAAAACTAGAAGAAGCTTTTGTTGTAAAACTAAAAGAAAAAACTAGTTATCCAAACCAAATAAAAAAAATAGCTAAGCTAGAAGAACAGCTAAAAGACGAGCAAATAGAACTTGCTAAATGGATGGCAAGCAGATACTTTTGTAATGTAGCCGACTGTATCAAATTAATGTTAACACCAGGAACAAGAACTTCCAATAAAGAAAAAAGAATGCAAGATAAAGCCATCAATACCGTATACTTAGCAAAAGATATAGAAGAAATCGAATTTGATATCCAAACCCGGAAAAATAAAAACAGAAAAGCAAAAAAAAGTAATCAATTTTATAAAAGATAACGAAGGGGCAACTATCCCAGAAATAGAAATGTTAACAGACGCATCAAGAGCCATTGTAAATACTTTAATAAAAAATCGGCTATTTGGAAATAATAGAACAAAAAATTGAAAGAAATCCACTAGAACAGAAAAACGAAGAAGAAATAAAAAAACAAGAAAAAGCCAAAAAACTAACCTTAACACAAGAACAAGAAAAAGCTTATCAAACTATCAAAATCAAAATGGAAAAAAATGAATACCAAGCATTTTTACTATATGGTGTAACTGGCTCTGGAAAAACAGAAGTATATTTGCAACTAATTCAACAAGCATTAGAACAAGAAAAAACAGCCATTTTATTAGTGCCAGAAATATCCTTAACTCCCCAGATGTTAGATCGATTTATTGCAAGATTTGGAAAAAAAGAAATAGCGGTGTTACATAGCAAGTTATCCATTGGCGAAAGACATGACGAATGGGAAAGAATAAGAGCAAAAAAAGCTAAAATCGTAATTGGAGCAAGATCTGCCATCTTTGCACCACTGGAAAACATAGGAATTATTATCATTGACGAAGAACATGACAGTTCCTATAAAGCAGAATCAAATCCAAAATATGATGCAAAAGAAGTTGCCAAAAAAATAGCAAAACAAATGAAATGTCCATTAGTATTAGGAAGTGCTACCCCAGATATTAGAACCTATCAGCAAGCAAAAGATAAGGAAAAACCAGAAATAGAATTACTTTGCTTAACCCAAAGAGCCAATCACTCTTCATTACCGAAAGTACAAGTAGTAGACTTAAAACAAGAACTCATAAATGGGAATCGTTCTATGCTTAGTATGGACTTATATACAGAAATAGAAAAAAATATAAAACAAAAAAGGCAAACTATCCTTTTCTTAAATCGAAGAGGCTATTCTACCTTTATCATGTGTAGAAGTTGTGGGTATACCGTAAAATGCAAAAACTGTAATATCAGTTTAACTTATCACAGTCACGAAAAAAAACTAAAATGTCACTATTGTGGTTACGAAGAAAAAGTAGTAACCATATGTCCAGAATGTCAAAGTGACAAAATTAGATATTTTGGAACGGGAACCCAAAAATTAGAACAAGAAATTCACAAACAATTTCCAAAAGCAAGCACCATCCGAATGGACATTGATACAGTAACCAAGAAAAACTCACATGAGCAAATTCTAAACAAATTTAAAAATGAAAATATAGATATTTTAATTGGCACCCAAATGGTAGTAAAAGGACATCATTTTCCTAATGTAACTTTAGTAGGTGTTATGGCAGCAGACAGCTCACTTAATATAGACGATTACAGAGCAAATGAAAGAACCTTCCAAATACTAACCCAAGTGGCTGGACGAGCAGGAAGAGAAAACTTAAGTGGAAAAGTAATCATACAAACCTATACCCCAGAAAATTTTACCATTCAATGTGCCAAAGAACAAAACTACGAAAAATTTTACGAAACCGAAATAGCCTTGCGTAAACAGTTGAAATATCCACCATTTTGCGATATAATAGTAGTGAACTTTAATAGCGAAGACGAAACTGAAATACAAAAAACAAGTAACTGGGTGTATGAACAACTTAAAAAAAGCTTAGAACAAGAACAATTCAAAGTATTTAGAGCAACCCCTGCACCCATCGACAAAATACAAAACAGACATCGCTATCGTATCATAATAAAAGGAAACATGACCAAAGAAGCAAACCAAACATTAAACCAAGTTTTAAAAGAAATATATAACAAAAACCTAAAAACAACCCGAGTAACAATTGATGTCAATCCAAACAGTATGATGTGAAATTAGGGACGTTTCTTTTTTCACATTGTAGAAATATAATTAAAACAATATAAAGAAAAGAGGAAAGAAAAAATGGCAATTCGAAAATTAAGACTAGACGGAGATGAAATTTTAAAGAAAAAATCAAGAGAAGTAGAAGTAATTGATGAAAAAATACAAATTTTGATTGATGATATGATAGAAACCATGCACAAGTACAATGGTGTGGGCTTAGCAGCAGTACAAGTAGGTGTTTTAAAAAGAATTATTACAATTGATTTGTATGACGATAATGGTCCTATTGTTTTAATCAATCCTGTTATCATTAAGACAAAAGGAGAACAGGAAGTAGACGAAGGTTGCCTAAGCTTTCCTAACCAATTTGCTAAAGTAATAAGACCAGCAGAAGTAGTAGTAGAATATATGGATAGGGACGGCAAAAGAATGAAAGTGAAAGCAAAAGAATTGTTAGCACAAGCTATTAGCCATGAAGTTGATCACTTAAATGGTGAGGTGTTTATGGATAAGATTATACCAGGAACCTTGGAATATGTTGAACCTGAGAAATGATGTTTTTTGGGACGGGGTCAAAAAACATCGTTTATATTTAGATCGGAAGAGCGTCGTGTAGGGAAAGAGTGTTGGATCGAGTGTA
>CAMSQT010000077.1 GCA_947062645.1 uncultured Clostridium sp.
TTTGTTTCGCTTTATTGCTAGACCTAAACTTTTGCTTTATAAAAAGGAGTCCTATTAAGGCCTTTTCCATCCTTCTGGTACAAATAAGAAGAGAGTCAGCTGCATGAAACTATCGTGTAACTGATTTGGTTGACCGATTGACAAATTATGTTGTCTGATATATAATGTTTTTATCATTCAATATAAGGAGGTCACAATATGAAAATTTTTGTTTTAAAGAATTCCCGGAGTGAATTTAGTGGAGTAATTCCTGGCACAATGTATGTTGTCGAAGATGGCAATAGAGATTTCTACTACTTAGTAAGTCTCTTAAATCCAGAAGATATTCATTTTTTGGAAGCACCATTCGGCAATCTCCGAAAGACGAAGCAATTAGAAGATGTTCCTAAAAATCTTCTTAAATTCCATCAACAAGTAACCAGCCTAGGTGATTCTTCTCTTTCTGTTGAAGAACTTTATGCTTTATTTAAGCAAGAACAAGAGAAAAAAGAGGAAGAAGAATTAAAAAGATACTGGGTGCATGACATGGAAACTACTTTGTTTGTAGTTCTTAATATCGGCAAAAGCTATCATAATGTTCGCCTTTCCTATAAAAATAGTTCTTCTCGTGGTGAATTATTTATTTATACGCTAGACGATATTTGGAAAGTGAAGGTTTTTGAACATTTTGGTGGTGGAGTTGAACGTTCTATTACAAATATTGCAAGAGAACGGCAGGAATTTTCCAAGCAAGTAAAAAACTTAATGGAAAAAACCGATATGTCTTGGAATATTTGCAAATGCTTTATTGGAAAGTATCAAGAGGAGGAAGCTATTAAAGTTTTAGAGCAGTTAAAAGAGGACCGGAAAGATCCTTGCATATGTTCTTACAACTTTTGGAGTAATTCTTCTTACATTTATGATCTTTCTTTCCGGGCTGGCGTTTGGGGACTGCGCTTTTTGCCAGAGAAAAAACAAGAATATATAGCCAACTATGCCTTTGGCAAGGTTGACTAAGACCGCCCAG
The DNA here is from genome assembly GCA_947062645.1 of uncultured Clostridium sp. Lineage (GTDB taxonomy): Bacteria > Bacillota > Clostridia > TANB77 > CAG-508 > CAG-269. The sequence goes on from CAMSQT010000077.1 coordinate 1,007, forward strand.
GATCCCTCTTATCTATACCAGAGGGGTTCTTTTCTTTGTCTTAAAATAACTTTTGCAAAATTTCCTTAATCTCTTGAATTTTTTGTCTAAAAAAGATATAATCTGTATTACAAGTTTAAGAATTAGGGGCGATAAAAATGAAACTAGAACAAAAAGAAAAATCACTATTATTTTCTAGCACTACAATTCCAGACATTTTCTTTGCAGAACACTTATCTAGCTTACCTGGAGACTATTTAAAAATCTACCTTTATATGGTTTTTCTATCTAAATACGGAAAAGATATCAAACTAAATGATTTATCTAAAAAATTAAATATTCCTCTTAAGACTATTAATGATGCAATGCAACATTTAGAAGAAAATGGCTTAATTTTGAAAAAAACGACTGGCTATATTATTATGAATTTACAAGAAACTACACTTCATAATCTATATACCCCTAATTTGACCATGTCAAAAGAAAAGGTCGAGCAAACTGCTAAAAATCAGGCTAGGGCTAAGGTAATCGACCATATTAATAATATGTATTTTCAAGGAATTATGGGACCTTCTTGGTATAACGATATTGATTTATGGTTCACAAAATATCAATTTGATGAACAAGTTATGATTGCTTTATTTGATTATTGTTATAAAAGAAGTGCTTTGCACAGAAACTATATCCAAACTGTCGCAGAGGCTTGGGCTTCTAATCAAGTTAAAACGTGGAGTGATTTAGATCAGTATTACGAAAAACAAGAAAGTTTAAATAAATTTAAGAAAACCATTGCTAAGAAGCTTGGAAAACATGGCGGTTTAACACAATATGAAGAGGCTTATATTGAAAATTGGGTTTTGAATTTTGGTTATGATATGAATGTGATTGAGATTGCTTTAAAACGTACTACTTTAAAGCAAAATCCTACTTTTGAATATATTAATAGTGTCATTTGTGATTGGCATGAACGAAATCTAAAAACAGTCGCAGAGGTGCAAGCATTTTTAGAACAACGTAAAAAACAAGAAAAATCAGTTAAAGATTTAAAGTCTAAGGTAAATAAAGGTTCCTATGAGCAACGTTCTTATGATAATTTGGACTTTTTGTATGCCAACCAAGTAAATAATCCTGCTAGTTAACAAAAGGAAGGAATGAAATAAAAAATGGCAAATGAGATTTTGCATTCTTTATTAAAAGAATATGAACAAAAGAAGTTAAGAGCAGAGTTAGCTTTAGAAAAAAGAAAAGAAGAATTATATGAAGAATTACCAAGGCTAAGAGAGTTAGAAAGTGATTTAAATCATTTTGCTATTGTAACAAGTAAAAATATTCTTTTACATAATACTTCTTCTTTGGAAGATTTAAATAATAAAATAAAGAAATTAAAAGAAGAAAAGTTGACTATTTTAAAAGAAGCCAATCTTCCTGAGCGGTTTTTTATCTCCTAATTATGATTGTATGATTTGCCAAGATACACGGCTATATAGCGGGAAACAATTATAAAACTGAAATGTGTAATTGCTTGAAACAAAAACTTTTAGATGCTTCTTTTCATAAGTCTAACATGGCAAATTTGGATAAAGAAAACTTTGATACTTTTAATCAGAATTTATTTTCAGCAGAAGTAGATGTGGCAAAATATCGTTTTAATATTTCGCCAAGAACTAATATTGAAAATATTAGACAAAAATGTATGGAATTTGTGGAAAATTTTAATCAGCCAGAGGGTAAAAATTTATTGTTTACAGGTAATACTGGTTTACGGTAAGACTTTTATGTCGAATTGTATTGCTAATGAATTGTTGAAATCTGGTAAAACTGTACTTTACCAAACTGCTCCTGTTTTGCTAGAGAGCGTAATTGATTATAAGATGAGTAAGCAAAAAAACTTTGCCGATAATATTGTTAATTCTGTTTTAAATGTGGATTTGTTGATTATTGATGATTTGGGTACTGAGAGTTTAAATAGTATGAAATTAAGTGAGCTATTTACGATTTTAAATACTAGAATTTTGAATTTGAATCATAAGGTGACTAAGACCATTATTTCAACAAATTTAAGTATTAAGGATATTTTCCAAAGCTATGAAGAACGCATCCGGTTCTCGTATTGCTGGCTATTATGATATTTATTGCTTCTTTGGAGAAGATTTAAGATTTAAAAAGAACTAATTTTAAAAGCGATGTTTTTAAAAAACATCGCTTTATTTGTTTACATATCTATTGTTGTTTGTCCATCATTTTCTTCACTTTCTTCTTGCACTTCATTACTTAAAATTTCTACGCTTACAACTTTTCCGCCGTCATTGGTTCTCATTAGGGTTACTCCTTGGGTTGATCTTCCTAAGACGCTTATATCGTCTACTTTTAGTCTTATGATGGTTCCTGTGTTGGTTACTAACATAACATCTTCGCCTTCTACTGCGATTCTTACACCTATTAGTTCTCCCGTTTTTGGTGTGATTTTATAGGTGATTACTCCTTTTCCACCTCTGTTTTGTACTCTATATTCGTCTAGTTCAGTTCTTTTTCCAAATCCATTTTCTGTGATGGCAAGTAGGGTTGCTTTTCCTCCTGCTATGACAGATTCCATACCGATTACTTCGTCGTCACTATCTACTCTGATTCCGATTACGCCTTGGGCTACTCTTCCGATTGGACGTACGTCTTTTTCGTCAAAGGTGATACTCATTCCTTTTCTGGTTACTAATACAACATTGTCTTCTCCGTCTGTTAGTCTAACACCGATTAGTTCGTCGTCTTCTTTTAGGGTTATTCCTTGTAATCCGGTTTTTCTGCTTGAGTCGTATTCTTTTAGGGCTGTTTTCTTGATTAATCCGTTTTTAGTTGCCATTAGTAGATATTTTCCGTCAGCAAAGTTTTGTAAAGGAATAACAGCTGATACTTTTTCTCCAGCATCTAGGCTAAGTAGATTTACGATAGCAGTTCCTCTTGCCGTTCTTCCGGCTTCTGGGATTTCGTAACCTCTTAGTTTGTATAGTTTTCCTTTGTTGGTGAAGAATAGAATCGTGTCATGGGTTGAGGCTGTGAAGATTTGTTTTACAAAGTCTTCTTCTCTGGTTGCCATTCCTGTGATTCCTTTTCCTCCTCTTTTTTGGCTTCTATAAGTGTCGATTGGCATTCTTTTGATGTAACCAAAGTGTGTTAGGGCTACTACGGTTTGTTCTTCTTTGATTAGGTCTTCGATGTCTATTTCTCCTTCGGCTGCTACAATTTTAGTCTTTCTTTCGTCTCCAAATTTGTCTTTGATTTCGGTTAGTTCTTCTTTTATGATTTCAAATACTAGTCTTTCGCTGTTTAGGATGTCTCTTAAATGTGCGATTAGTTCCATTAATTGGTTGTATTCGTCGTCTATTTTTTCACGTTGCAAACCTGATAGTGTTTTTAGTCTCATGTCTAGGATGGCTTGTGCTTGGATATCACTTAGTCCAAATCGTTCCATTAATCTTTCTTTTGGGTCGTCATAAGAGGCTCTTATGATGTTGATTACTTCATCGATGTTGTCTAGTGCTATTTTTAATCCTTCTAAGATGTGGGCTCTTGCTAGGGCTTTGTCTAACTCAAATTGGGTTCTTCTTAGGATAACGTCTTTTCTATGGTCTATGTAGCAGTCTAGGCATTGTCTTAAGGTTAAGATTTTTGGTTCGCCATTTACTAAGGCTAACATGATAATTCCAAAGGTTGTTTGCATTTGGGTATGTTTGAATAGTTGATTTAGTACGACTTGTGGATTAGCATCTCTTTTTAATTCGATTACCACTCTTACTCTTTCTTTTCTATCAGATTCGTCTCGACATTCGCTTATTCCTTCTACTTTTCTTTCTTTGGAAAGATCAGAAATAGCTTTGATTAGGTTTGCTTTGTTTACTTGGTATGGTAAGGATGATACGATAATTCTTTGTCTGTTTCCACTCATTTCTTCGATTTCGGTTTCTGCTCGTAGGGTGATTTTTCCTCTTCCTGTTTTGTAGGCTTGTTTGATGCCTTCCATTCCTAAAATAATTCCTTCGGTTGGAAAGTCTGGCCCTTTTATGACATTCATTAGGTCTTCGTCTGTTACTTCGTCTTCGTCTATAATTTTGATAATTCCGTTGATTACTTCTGTTAGGTTGTGTGGTGGTATGTTGGTTGCCATTCCTACCGCGATTCCGGATGAACCGTTGATTAGTAAGGCTGGGATTCTTGCTGGTAATACGGTTGGTTCTTGTAATCTGTCGTCATAGTTTGGCATGAAGTCTACTGTGTTTTTTTCGATGTCTGATAGCATGTATTCTGAGATTTTTGCCATTCTTGCTTCGGTGTACCTCATGGCAGCTGCTCCGTCTCCGTCAACTGAACCAAAGTTTCCATGTCCGTCGATTAGCATGTATCTCATAGAAAAGTCTTGGGCTAGTCTTACCATGGCATCATACACAGAACTGTCTCCATGTGGATGGTATCTTCCTAGTACGGATCCTACGGTATTGGCACATTTTCTGTATGGCTTGTCTGATGTGATTCCGTCTTCATGCATGGCATACAAAATTCTTCTATGCACTGGTTTTAGTCCGTCTCTTACATCTGGAAGGGCTCTTGATACGATTACGCTCATGGCGTAGTCGATGTAGGCTGTTCTCATTTCTTTTTCGATGTCACGTTCTATTATTTTTCCGTCCATTCTTTCTTGTCTTTCTTCCATTTTTGGTTCCCTCTTTTCTTTGTTTTTTTCTGTTTACATTATACTAAATCTCTTTTTTTTTTGCAAGGTTTTTGGGGGCTTTTTTCGTATTTTTGTTTAGGGGTTTTGGCTTTTTAGGATTATGGTTTTATTTTAAACAATTTATCATTAAATTGACGCCATCGATGAAGCCTTGTTTGTAAAATTCTTGGTTGTATTGTGCTATTTTGATGCTGTAGTTTTCTTCAATCTTTTCAAAGGCTTTTTGTAGTTCTGTTGGTTTGTTGGTGTCTTCTAATAGCTGTTTTACGTTAATTTCTTTTATTTGGTCTTTTATTTTTTGGTTGGCTTGTTTTATTTTGTTATCTAACTTTTTTTCTTCTGCTTGATAGATTTTTTCTATCATGTCTTTGTTTTTGATTTCTTCCATTTTTCTTTTCCTCCTTGTTTTAG
>CAMSQT010000078.1 GCA_947062645.1 uncultured Clostridium sp.
TTTTTGTTTTTTAATATTTCTGTAATATTTTCGTAATATTATTCTAGATTTTCTAGGTTGGGATTTAATAGTATTTCATCATAAAGTGATATCTTTTTATAACCCATAATTTCTTCGTTTGAAAAGCCTAATCCTTTTAGTTCTTCTGTATCATAAGGTTGCAAAATAGAATATTTTTCTCCTTGTTTTTTTACTTTTACTAATATTTTGCTTAAATACCCTGCTCTGTTTCTTACTACATATTTTAAATTGTCTACCTCTACAATTGCCTGGTTTGGTACCTTTAGACCAGAAGTATCCCACCAAATCAAGTCAAAAGATATTTTTCGATAGTTAATTAATTCTTCAATTTGTTTTTCAATTTTCAATATGATGGCTATTTCCTCATTTTCGTTAATTAAATTCGTAATTTCTGCTGGTATTTCCGTGTTTGAGGATAATCTAATTTTAACCTTTTGTCCTATTTGTGCTTGCTTTGCTTCTTCTGAAGAAGAAATCGTTACAATGTAACATGAAAAATTATTAATTACTTTTCCACTTTCTTCACTTGTTGCTACGATTTTTCCTGTTTTTAAATCTAAACTTTCTAAATATTCTTTACTAAGTGAGCTAAAGTTGTCTGGCGTTAGCTTCTCTTCTAATCCATCTACTTTATAAGATACAATCCCACTTGTTGGTGCTTTTACATATTCTGCACCAGAATTCAACTGTCCTTCATATTTTTTTCTTTCTTCAATCAACTGGTTTAAATAAGAGCCTTTTGGACTTAAGTCACCTGCTATTTGGGCTTTTTTTGTAACTAGGCTGCTGATTTCTTTTTTATATTCTGTTAGTTTTGTACTATCTGTTATTTGATTAATATTTTCTATTTTTTCGTCAATTTGGTTTTCTAGCAATTTCATATCTGCACTAAAAAGACTGGTATCATTTAACATTACTTCTTGAATTTTGTTATCAAGTTCTGCTATTTTTTGTTTTAGTGATTCTTCATTTGTACTGTAGTAACGAAAAATATTCTCGTCTTTAGCTGCTCTTTCTCCCTCACTTTTTATTTGCATCATTCCGTTTTTATAGTTTTCACCTTTTACTACAGTTTCATAGCGAATTACATAACCGAATATCGGTTTCTTCTTGGTACAGTTTTCCTTCTTCTATGGTAAATATGTTGGTTGGCTGTTTTACTAGTAAATAAATAGCATAACTTACATAACCGCAAAATAGCAATTAAAGCCACAAATACCATTATCTTTTTGTTTTTAGCCGATAACCTTCTTTTTTTCTTCAAGTTTTTCAATCCTTTCTAAATGGCAAAAGTCAAGACTTTTCTTTATAATTATTTATTATTATTTTGATATTTTCTTCTTGGGAAGCCTTTCCATCTAGCCATATGGTTTGTTTGTTTTTGCGAAACCAAGTCATTTGTCTTTTTGCATATCTTCTGGTTTCCATTTTTAATTTTTCTATCATTTCTTCTTTGGTAACTTTTTTTTCTAAATATTCTACTACTTCTTTATACCCTAGACCCTGCATGGCAGTTGGAAAGCTTTCATGTTGTTTTAAAATTTCTTCTACTTCTTGGATTAAGCCTTGTTCTAGCATCAAGTCAACTCTTTTGTTTATCCTATCATATAAAACTTCTCTATCCCACTTTAAGCCATATACTTGGTAGTTATATTCTACTGGATTTTTCCTAGATTCTATTTCTTGCTCTGTTTTAGTTTTTCCTGTAGCGTGATAAATTTCTAAAATTCTAAGAATTCTTTTTTCGTCATTTGGACTAATTTTTTGGGTTGCTTCTGAATCTATTTTTTCTGCTTCTTGATATAAAACAGCTAGTCCTTCTTGCTTCACCCTATTTTCTAATTCTTTTCGATAAGCTTCATTAAATTCTATATTAGGATATTCAATTTCATAAATCAAACTATCTACATATAGTCCTGTTCCTCCTACTACAATTGGTACTTTTCCTTTTTGTAGGATTTCTTTGATTGCTTTTTTAGCCTCTTTTTTATAATCTGCTACACTATATCTTTCCTCAGGCGAAACAAAATCTAATAAATAATGTGGAACGCCTCCGCATTTCTTCTTTCGTTGGTTTAGCCGTTCCAATATCCATTTCTTGATAAATTTGCATAGAATCACAAGATATAATTTCTCCTCCTAGCTTTTTAGCAAGCTCGATGGATAATCCTGTTTTTCCAGAGGCTGTCGGTCCACATATAACAATTACTTTTTCCATTTTGTCCTCCTTTTTGCCATTACCTTTCTTCATCCCCATTGACTCCGTGGCTCTTTGGGGACATTGGTGATACTGTTTGCTGATATAGTTTTGAAATGCTTGCTTGTGTTTGTTTTATATAATTGGTTTCGAAAATAAGACAAATGACAAAAGCAATAGCAAGTAAAATGATTCTTTTTTGAAGTTTATTTTTTTCGATTTGATTTTCGTTTATTTTATCTATTATTTTTGCTATCTGTGGCATTACAATAATGGCATTTACACCTGTAAATATAGCAATTATCAAGTTTTGTACTAATTGTTGTATATTGGAAGGTAGTTTTTCCACTTCACTTGCTATGCCACTTTTTGCGATTTGAAAGGTTAGCATGGTTATCATTGCCATTGCTATATTGCCAACAATAATAATTAGGATTTTCTTGTTTTTTTCAATAAATCCCAAGCTTTGCCATGTCCATGCCATTCCGATAAAATAGATAATCATAATGACTGCTATAATAAATATCATTTTGTTTATTCCCTTCTTTTATTTCACTATTATTTTCTAGCAAATTTTCTTTCAATATCATATTTTGTCATTTTAATGACAGTTGGTCTTCCATGTGGACAAGTAAATGGATTTGGTAATTCTAATAGTTTATCCATTAAGACCTCTACTTCTTTTTGTTCTAACGCCATGTTAGCTTTTACTGCTGCTTTACAAGCAACAGTTGCTATAAATTTTTCTTCTTTTTCTTGTTTAGCAGTTCTTGCTACTGTGTTAATTTCGTCTAAGGTTTCTAAAAATAACTCTTTGGTATTTAAGTCAACACACACAGTTGGTACTCCCGTTAATTTAATGGTGTTTTCCCCAAATTCTTCAAAGCTAAATCCTGCTTGATAGAACATTTCCATATTTTCTTTTGCAATGTCCATTTCTTTATGTGATAAAGTCATAACATCTGGTAATAAAAGCATTTGAGAGTCCTTATTTTGCTCACTATAGTAATTTTTCTTTACTTTTTCATACATAATTCTTTCATGTGCCGCATGTTGGTCTAATATGTACATTTCTTTGTCAATTTCTAATATAATGTAGGTTTTAAAGACAACTCCTACAAATTTATAGGTTGGTTTTTGAAGGCTTGGTTCTTCTTCAAATACTGATATGTTGTCTTGAATTAAATCTACTGCACTTGTTTTTTGTTCTTCTTTTCGCTTTTGCTCTTCTATTTTTTCTTGGGTTTGGATTGGTAATCTTCCAAACATTTTGGCATACATTTCGTTAAAGTCTTTGCTTACTACTTGTGGATTGTCTTTTAGGTCTTGCATTTTTTGCTTGATTTCCTCGAATTCTTTTTGAATTTCTGGATTGTCTATTTCTTCAATGGCTTCTTGTACTGCTTCTGCTTTTTCTTGATTCTCTTGTTTTTCCTCTTTTGGTTCTTCTGGTTGTTCTGTTTCCAAAGCCTCTTCGTTTTGAATCTCTTCTTGTTGTTTAGCAGTTTCTCCTAGTTGATATTCCTCTGTTACATCGCTTAATACTCCATCTACTGCATCTTTTTCTTCTAATTCTTTGGTTATTTTATCTTTTATTTCTTTTAATTGTTTCAATACATCACTTGTATCAATTGGAGATCCTATATTTACTTCACTAGCTTCTTTTGTTACTTTTTCTTGTTTTTCTTCTTCGTCTAAGTTATTGGTTTTAATTTCGCTTTCTTCTTGGGTGTACTTTTCAATCTGTTTTTCACTTTGTTTTCGAAAACCAAATAAACCACCAGTTGTTGTTTCTTTTTTAGCATCTCTTATGGTTTTTAGTCTTTCTTCAAAACTTATCTCTCTTGCCGAAGTTGCCGTGTTTACTACTAGTTCATTTTTTAGTAAAGTATCTTTTATGGCATGATAAATAGATTGGAATATTTTGTTTTCTTCTTCAAAACGAACTTCCAATTTTGCCGGATGAACATTGACATCTACTTTTGCTGGATTCATTTCTATATTTAAAATAACAAATCCAAATTTTCCAATTGGGATTAGTCCTTTGTATGCTTGTTCTGTTGCTGCTGTTAGGGTTTTATCTTTAATGTATCTTTTATTGACAAAAAATAGCTGATTGGAACGATTTGACCTTGCTATTTCTGGCTTTCCAATCACACCTGAAACGGTAATATCTTCGTATTGATAATTTAACTCTGCTACACCATTTGCTACATCTTTTCCATAAATACTGTATATAACATTTTTTAATTCTCCACTTCCATTGGTTTGAATGACAGTTTTTCCTGTATTGATTAGTTTTATTGCAATATTAGGATTTACTAGTGCAATTCTTGTAATAGCATCTTCTATATATCCTGATTCCGTATAGTCTTTTTTTAAGAACTTATATCTTACAGGCGTATTAAAAAATAAGTTTCTAACCGTTATTGCTGTTCCTGTTTGACAACCTATTTCTTCTTGTTCAAGTACATCTCCACCTTCTACTACAATTTTATAACCTGTTTGCTGTTCTTCTGTTTTGGATACCATTTCTACTTGACTTATAGCTGCAATACTTGCTAATGCTTCTCCTCGAAACCCCATAGAAGTCACCGTATCTAAATCGTCTGCTGACCTAATTTTACTGGTTGCATGTCTTTCAAAGGCTATTTCTAAATCGTCTTTTGCAATTCCTTTTCCGTTGTCTGTTACTTTTATATAAGAGATTCCTCCATTTTCAATTTCGACTGTTATGTTGGTGGCTCCTGCATCAATTGAGTTTTCTACCATTTCTTTTATAACTGAGGCTGGTCTTTCGATTACTTCTCCTGCTGCTATTTTGTTTATTGTTAATTCGTCTAATAATACGATATTTCCCATTTTTATTTTTCCTTTCGTTTGTTTTTGTTCTTCTTTGGTCTTTATTATATCATTAGTTTTTTGTTTTTGTATAGTTTTTTTTCGTTTTTTTTGGATTTTAGCAATAAGCTATCCTATTTTTTGTATAAAAATAGATTAGTACTTGTTTTTGTACTAATCTATTTCTTTTTATTTTTCCTCTTCTTTTTTCTTTTCTGCTAAATTCTTTTCGAAACAAGAAGTAATGCCTATTAAAGATAACACATAAACAGCTAGCACTAAAGGAATTGTTACCCTTCCAATTGGAATTCTTGCTATTGCCATTATACCAAGTAATGTTGCTTGTGCAATTATTAATAAAGCAATTGTTTTTGCTAATGTCTTGAACATCCCTATTTTATAATATCTTATTGCCATATAAACTAAAATAATAATTGTCGCAATTCCAAATGGCATAATATAAGGTTTTACAATATCTCTTCCTCTAGTATGTGGATTATTAGTGATTTTCACATTTTCTGCCGATAATTCTATTCCATATTTTTCGTTTACTTTATTGATAATGTTAGCTTTTTGCTCTTCTGTTATATCTTTTGCTAAAATACTAACTGTGTCTTCAAACACTTCTACTTTTTGAATCATCACTTTTTGATTTGGTAATATTTCATTTGTTATTTGTTTAATATCTTCAATTTCAAAGTCTTTTTCTAAATATAATTGAATTTTTTTTGCTGTTTGATATCTTAAATCAAAGTTTAGTCCTATTGTACAAGTTACAATAACACCTGCTAGGATTACGATTGCTACTAAAAGTGCTAATAGCTTTGTTTTTTTGCTCATTTTATCCATTTTTTATTTTCCTTTCTTAGCTTCTATTTTTAATAAACTGTTGGTAATAATTACATTGTAAAGTGCCATTAATACAATTGCCCAAAACATTGTCATTCCAAAGCTACTAATTGCTGTCCATTTCATAAAGCTAAAGGTTATCACAAAAATCATAATTGGTATAATTTTGATAAAGAAGTATTTGTAATCTTCTCCTAA
>CAMSQT010000079.1 GCA_947062645.1 uncultured Clostridium sp.
CACTCGATCCAACACTCTTTCCCTACACGACGCTCTTCCGATCTACATCCAGCAATTGGATTACTAAACATTGGAACAGAAGAAACCAAAGGAAATGAACTAGTTCGTGAAAGTTACAAACTACTAAAAGAAAAAGCAGAAGAGTTAAATATCAATTTTGTTGGGAATGTAGAAGGAAGAGATGCCTTTTCAGGAAAAATTGATGCAATCGTAGCAGATGGTTTTACAGGAAACGTATTTTTAAAAACAACAGAAGGATTAGGAAAATTCGTAAAAAAATCGTTAACCGAAAGCTTTACCAAAAACATATTAGCTAAAATCTTTTCAATTCCAGCATTGCCAGCCATAAAAAGATTTAGCAAAACCATGGATTATAAATCGTATGGAGGAGCTTTATTTCTAGGTGTAAAAAAACCAGTTGTTAAAGCACATGGTAGTAGTGACGCTTTATTATTCGAATACACTTTAATTCAAGCAGAGAAATTTGTACAAAATAAAGCAGTAGACAAAATGATAGAAGAGTTCGAAAAATAGGACAAATTGACCAGACCGTACAAAATTAAAATATTTATAAAATAGACTTGACAAAACAAAAAACATATAATATAAATGAAGTATGAATTAGTTATTTACAAACTTTAGGGAGGAGGTGAACTCGAAATCATGAGTTCAGAAGAAGTATTAGAAAAGGTAAAAGGAATTATTGTTGAACAATTAGGTGTAGCAGATACAGCAGTAAGTATGGAAGCATCATTTATTGACGACTTAGGAGCTGATTCATTAGATATTGTTGAATTAGTTATGGCATTAGAAGAAGAGTTTGACATTGAAATTCCAGACGCTGACGCAGAAAAAGTAGTAACAGTAGGAGACGTAGTTGACTACATAAAAGAAAACGTAAAATAAGAAAATAAAAACCAATAATAATTAACTATTATTGGTTTTTTTGTACTTATTAAAACTAAAATACAGAACTTTCTAACTGACTAGGATACAATTTAAAAAAATCCATCAAATAATCCAAAACATCTTTCTTTTTAATGAAAGAATTAGAAAATAAATCAAACTCTGCAATCAAAGTATCACCAGAAGAAACTTTTAAACTTCCTAGACAATCATTAGAATTTATAGGAGCCTGTAAAAACGGAGTAACTAAAAAATTAGTTTCCATAGTAGGAATCAAATCCTTTTTAACAGGAATTACAGGAGTTTTTGCTAAAGAAGCAGAAGCTTTAAGTTCTAGGTTGCAAGAAGTTCCTTTTTCAACAAAAAAGAAATTAGGATTATCATTTTGCCATTTTAGAATCGACTGACTAACAAAATCTTTTATATCAAAATATTGGTAAGTATTAAAAGCATATTCAATCAATTTAACACTATCTTTTGTTCGAAAACTTTTCGTATCAGCCCCTAAAACAACACAAATAAGATCCATATTTCCTCGTTTACAAGCCGTTACCAAACAACGATTAGCACCATTTGTAAAACCTGTTTTTACGCCATAAACACCATTTAAATTTCCTAGTAATTCATTCGTATTAGAAAGTGTTTTAGGGTAGCCATTAATAGTAACGGTGTAATTTTTCGTACCTACTAGATTTAAAAAAGTAGGGTTTTTTAAAGCGTAATCAGTAAGAATAGCAAGTTCATAAGCTGTTGTGTAATGTTGGTCAGAATCTAAACCATGAGGAGACTCAAAATGACTATTTTCTAAACCTAATTCTTTTGCTTTTTCATTCATTAAGTTAGAAAAATCCCCGTACACTTCCAGCAATACTTTCTGCTAAACAAACAGCAGCATCATTTCCAGAGCGTAGCATTAAACCATATAGCAAATCACGAATCGTAATTTTATCACCAGTTTTTAAACCTAGCCTAGAACCGACCTGTACCAGCAGCTTTTTTGGAAACTTCTACAACTTTATCAAGTGAACCACGCTCTAACACTATGGTTGCTGTCATGATTTTAGTGGTAGATGCCATCTTTACTTTATTTTTCTCATTTTTACCATACAAAATCATATTAGAAATTCGGTCAATTACAACACAAGAACGAGAATTGACATCTGGAACACCATTAAAATTAGAAGAGGATTTGATTTCTGCAGAAACATCAATAACTTCCTCCTCCCTATCATCAGCAAAAGATGTAGTACCTAAAAAAAGAATTAGAAACAATAAAAGGAATAACTTATATAAAAACTTTTTCATAATGCACCTCTATTTTAAGTTTATAAAAAAATAATGTTTTTATGATAGAAAAAAAGAAAAAACTACGGCATAAAGGAAAAACAAGATTAATTGACGTAAAGTCTTGATTTTATAGCAAAAATGTAATATAATTGTAATGTAAGCTTTTATTTTATTCTTAAAATTTGTAGAGACTACTTCCGTAAAGACAAAAAATACCGGCAAAAAGAATAGAAAAAAACTGGAAAAAACAACTATTGACTTAAGAAGAAAAAAGTGTAAAATATAAAATAGGAGAAAAATTAAATCAAAAGGAGAGAAAAAATGAACGGAAAGAAAATTTTAATGAGTTTAGTAGCAATCATGCTATTAGCATCTACCATTTTATTACAAAATGTTAGTTATGCTAAAGAGGTAGAACCAGGAAATGAACGATTTATGGGAGTTTCAGAACTAATGAAAGACAACGAACCTAATTGGGGGTATGCGATTAATGATCCAACAGCAGGGAACAATCAGGGGAATGACACTACCGCAGCCAAAATATGGGAGATTATAGAATATAATGGAAACACCAACATTCACAAAGATCCAAATCCTAATTTATATTGTGTAAAAGCAGGAGTTGGATTTCTAAGAAATGAGAACCTAGAAAGAAAAGAAACATATAACCGTTACTATAACATGAAAACAGATAAAGATGAGATGATAGAGAGAAACCCAAACAATGAAGTTTTAAAAACATTAGTAAAAAACTTCACAGAAAACGGAACAACGATTAACCAATATAATGCTATTTTGGCAGTATTAGACATGATGTATTTACCAGGCGAATCAACAGAACAAGAGAAAAAACAAATCATCTTTAATGCCATAGAAGATGTCTATAACAAAAACGATGCTAGTGTATATTTTGGTAAAGGACAATGGAAATTAATGTGTCGAGCATTTAAATTACCAGACGGCATGTATGAGGACGATTTTATAGAAAAAGAAAAAGATAATCTAAGCAAGTATGAGTTAACTGATTGGGCATTAACAGAAAATGAAATAAGTGCTGTTAACCAAGCCGTTCTATGGTATTTTACGAACTATTATGAAGTAGATAAAACAGATACAACTATATATAAAGAAACAGATAAACATGAAATGTTATATGATAAAGTAAGACAACATAGCAGTACATGGCTTAACTATACAACAGATGGAGAGAACTATCAAGTATTTGATTCAGCAAACGATAACAAAATAAATAGTATCGTTTCTAGAGCTATGCAAGCAGGAGCTTTATATGAATATATGATTAGTGAAGCAAAGAAAAATGCAAATCAATACGAAAATATAAGCCAAGTATCTGGAACACCTGTTACAGTAGATACTAAAACACTAAAACAAGAAACATCTGGAGATAACTACATAATAGGACCAATCCATATGACCAAGAAAAACCCTACACCATATACGATTGACTTTAAAGTAAAAAACAATGGAAGCGAAATTTCAGAATATCAATTATTAAACAGCCAAAAACAACCAGTAGCAAATGGAACTACAATTGAAAGCTTAGTAGGAAATGATTTCTATTTATTAGTTTCAAAAAATCAAGTAAAAGACTTTAGCATTGATATTAATGTAAAATATAATGACAAAACAATGACTTTATGGGCATCTAGCACAAATAACCAAGCACAACCATTAGTAGAAGTTAAAAAAGAAGAAGTAAAAGAGCCAGTTACTTTAAAATTAGAACCATTACCAGAAAGATTTGACTTAAAACTAATCAAATATATTACAGAAGTAAATGGTAAAGAAGTAGAAGAAAGGATTAAAAGTGTAGATGTAAGTAAACTAAATAGAGAAGTAGATGCAAATGGAAACCTAACCGAAACAACAGCCAAATACAAAATGACAAAAGACCCAGTAAGTGTTGTAAAAGGTGATATTGTAACTTATACTTTTAGAGTATACAATGAAGGAACCATCGACGGTTACGCAAAAGAAATAACAGAAGATATCCCAGAAGGATTACAATTCTTAGGCTCAACAGTGGGAGAAGACATGAATCCAATTACCGATAAAGACGAATTAGCAGCAGTAGAATTTAATGCACAAAACGGTTGGAGCTATGTAGATGGGGATATGAAGAAAATTAAAACAACAAACTTAGCATTGCATCCAATCGTAAATGGACAAGCAGATACCGTATCTCATACCGAGAACTTAATTCCAGCATTTGGATACAACGATGGAACCAAAACAGAACAAGACCTTAAATACCAAGAAATTTCTGTTAAATTTAAAGTAACCTCTGACTTAGTAGGAAAAGCAATTAGAAATGAAGCAGCCATCACACAAGATACAGACAAAGACGGAAATGACGTAACAGATAGAGACTCTACACCGGAAAATTGGGAAAAAGACCCAAAAGACGAATTCTATGATGACGACAAAAAATGGCCAATTTATAAAGAAGATGACGAAGACTACGACAACATCATCTTACCATCTTTTGACTTAGCTTTAAGAAAATTCATCGTAGCAGTAAGCAAAGACGAAACAATTGAAGAAAGCGAATATCTAAAAAACCAAAACGGTTCTTACAAAAGAGAGCCAGTAGTAGACACTTCTAAACTAAATACCATAGGAGCAGATGGAAAAGTAATCACAACCGCTGAATATAACCACACAAAAGAGCCAATTATCGTACAAGCAAATGACATCGTAGTATACATGTTAAGAGTATACAACGAAGGAGAAGTAGATGGTTATGCAGCTGAAATAAAAGACCACTTACCACCACACTTAGAATATGTTGAAAGTGACTTCAACAAGAAATATGGATGGAAAGTATCTGAAGATGGAAGAACAGTAACAACTGATTATCTATCACAAGGAGAATTCTTAATCAAAAAAGCACAAGCAAACGAAAGTGGAAAAATAGAATTAGATTATCATGAAGTGCCAATCATGTGTAAAGTAAAAGGAACAGCACCAACCAGTCAAAACATAACCAACATAGCAGACATTACCAAATACTTAGATGCAAGTAAAAATCCAGTAACCGATAGAGACTCACAAGAAAATAACGTAAATCTTCCAGCAGACAAAGATTTACCAGGTTATAAAGGAAATGAAACAGGAAGCTATGTACCAGGACAACAAGACGACGACGACTTTGAAAAAGTAGTCATCAAAATCTTTGACTTAGCTTTAAGAAAATGGGTAACAGAAGCAATCGTAATCGAAAATGGAGGACAAACCGTAACCCAAACAGGACATGACGCATGGGATGACCCAGAAGCAGTTGTAAAAGTAGAATTACACAGAAAGAAACTAGACCAAGTAGTAGTTAAATTTAGATACTCAATTCGTGTATACAACCAAGGTGAAATCGAAGGATATGCAAAAGAAATAACAGACTACATCCCAGAAGGATTAAAATTCGTAGCAGAAGACAATCCAGGATGGGTAGACGAAGGAAACAATGTAATCTCTACAAAACTATTAGAAAACACATTACTACAACCAGGAGAATCAGCAGAAGTAGAAGTACTATTAACCTGGATTAACAATGAAAACAACATGGGAGTTATGACCAACACAGCAGAAATCTCAATCGATGACAACCCATACGATGTACCAGACATAGACTCAACACCAGACAACCAAAAACCAGGAGAAGACGACATCGACGATGCACCAGTTATGTTATCAATTAGCACAGGACAAGCAAGAATTTACTTTACCTTAGGATTTATTGTGTTAATAACAGTAGCTGGAGGAATTGTACTAATTAAGAGATATGTATTATAGAAGAAATTTGCCAAGAGGGACGGACAGATCGGAAGAGCGTCGTGTAGGGAAAGAGTGTTGGATCGAGTGTA
>CAMSQT010000080.1 GCA_947062645.1 uncultured Clostridium sp.
GGGGAACAACAAAAAGAAAATCGAAAACTTAGTATTTTTTGTGGTGTTACTAATTGTTACGATTGTTATAATCAACTTAATTTGGAATGGAAACAAACAAGCTACTAAGCAAGAAAACAATACATCTTCTAAGCAATTAGCAAAGCTAGAAAATAATGTAGCCAAAGCAACAGCTACACGGAGAAATAGCAGACACAGGTGGGAGTTTAGCGGAGCAATTAGAAAATATTTTAACAAAAATGCAAGGTGTAGGGGAAGTTAAAGTATTTGTTAATTATTCACAATCTAGTGAAGTAGTAGCTATGTACAACGAAAACACCAAAACTAGTAATACAGAAGAAAATGACACATCAGGAGGAACTAGAAAAATACAAGAAACAGATTCGCAAAAAGATATTATATACCAAGAAGAAAATGGTGAGAAAGTCCCAATTACCCAAAAAGTAATCAATCCTAAAGTAGAGCGGGGCTATTATAACAGCAAAAGGGGCTGATAACACGCAAACAAAAGCCAACATCATTCAAGCCGTAGAAGCTGTAACAGGATTACCAACACACAAAATTCAGGTATTTGAAATGCGATAAATTTTTAAGGAGGAATTTAAAATGAAATTATTCAAAAAAAATCAAGTGATTATTTATGTGATTGTACTTATGCTAATGACAGCGGGGTACCTAAACTATACCAATAACACGAAAAATCAAGCATCTGTCGAAACTTCTATGCAAATGGAAGGAGCAGATGATATGCAATTAGCAGATATTGGGGATGCTACTTTAGTAAGTAGCAATGAAGTAGTTACCGAAAACACAGAGGAAGAAAATTTAGATGAAAATCAAACTGATACTAATACAGCTACTAATGAAACTGCAGAAACAAAACAAACTAATAGTAATTCTAGTAGTAATGATTATTTTACAAAATCAAAATTAGAAAGAGATACCATGTATTCTCAAATGCTAGAAACTTATGAGAAGGTATTAAATAGTAGTAATTCGCTAGAAATTAGTAAGCAAACAGCAACCCAAGAAATACAAAAAATTAATGATACGAAAAATAGTATTATGATTAGTGAAAACTTAATTCAAACAAAAGGATTTAAAAATAGTGTAATTTTTGTTAATGGTGATAGTGTTAGTGTAATTATAGATGCTCAAGAAATAAAACCAGAAGAAGTAGCTCAAATTCAAAATATTATTGCAAGAGAGCTAAAGACTGACATCCAAAATATACATATTGCTACTAAATAAAAGGTATACCAATAATTAGAAAATATAAAAAACAAGAAAATGAGGGTAAAAAAATAAGCCTTCATTTTTTTAGGCAATATTCTTAGACATTTTTCTAATATATTCTCCAATTTCTTCATTGGTCAAATCTAATTCTGTGATTAAATTGCTTAGAACATCCCTTCTTGGTAAATCTTCTTCATTATCTATTCTTACATACTGTCTTAGACTAATACCAAGAAGTTTTGCCATTTGCTCTTGGGTGTAATGCTTGGACTTCCTTTTTTCTTTAATCATAAAATTCCACCTTACATAAAAATTCAAAATAATTATCCCACAAATATTAAGATAATTGTATTGACATTTTGCGACATGTTTTTCTGTAATACAAGTTTAAAAAATATTTAAAAAAGTGTTGTAAAAATCTTAATTATTGATATAATAAGAAAAGAAAAAAAGCAACACACAAAAAGGGAGGATTTTTCATGTTAAAAAAAGTAGGAATATTAGCAAATGGAGGAGACGTATCAGGTTTTAATGCTGTTATTAGAGCAATTGTAAAAACAGCAGAAAATCATAACGTAGAATGTTATGGAATTATGGACGGTTATAATGGATTACTAAAAAAGAATTTTGAACTATTATCAACAGCAGCAGATGGAGAAGCAACCGGAATTTTACCAAAAGGAGGCTCTATTATTGGATCTTCTACCAATGCCAATTTATTTAATTATAAAATCGTAAAAGAAAATGGCGAAGTCGAATACAAAGATATGTCAAACCAAGCAATCGAAAACATCAAAGAATTTGGATTTGATTGTATCTTTACCTTAGGAGGAGATGGAACCCAAAAATCAGCAAGAGACTTTTCCACAAAAGGGGTAAATGTAATTGGTGTTCCTAAAACGATTGATAATGACGTAGCATGTACGGAAATTACCTTTGGTTATAATACAGCGGTTTCAGTAGCTATGGAGGCATTAGACAGATTGCACACAACTGGAGCAACCCATCATAGAATTATGGTATTAGAGGTAATGGGAAGATATGCTGGTTGGATTGCGTTAGAAGCCGCAATTGCAGGAGGGGCAGATGTAGCCTTAATTCCAGAGATACCATATGATATCAATAGAGTAGCCGAAAAAATTGAAAACAGAAAAAAAAGAGGAAAGAACTTTAGTGTCGTAGTTGTAGCAGAAGGTGCTAAACCAAAAGGTGGAGAAATCACTATCATGGGAACAAGAGATAATGGAGCAGGTGTTGATAATACAAAGCTAGGTGGAATAGGACAAG
Source organism: uncultured Clostridium sp. (assembly GCA_947062645.1). Taxonomy (GTDB): domain Bacteria; phylum Bacillota; class Clostridia; order TANB77; family CAG-508; genus CAG-269. Next base: position 2,524 of record CAMSQT010000080.1, read on the forward strand.
TTGTAGCCATGCAGTTACAAGAATTAACAGGATTAGAAGCAAGAAATACTACCTTAGGCTATATGCAAAGAGGAGGAACCCCAACAGCATTTGATAGAGTACTATCTACCAAATATGGAACTAAAGCGATGGAATTAGCATTAGAAGGCAAATTTGGAACATTAGCGATTATCAAAAATGGAAAATTAGATAGTGTTTCTTTAGAAGAAGTGGTAGGAAAGAATACAAAAATAGGTGCTGTATCTGGAAATACAGAGGAAAGTAACTTAAGAAAAATTGAAATGGCTGATGACTTAATTATAACAGCAAGAAACATAGGAATTAACTTAGGAGACTAATCCTGATAAAAAACAAAGGAGGAAATGAAAATGGTAACAAAATTTGTATTAAACGAAACATCATATTTTGGAAAAGGAGCAAGACAAACTTTAGCAGAGGAAATTAAAAAAAGAGGTTATGAAAAAGTACTGTTAGTAACAGATAAAGCATTAATTGAAGCAGGTGTAACAAAAAAGGTAGAAGAAGTGTTAAAACAAGCACAAATTCCTTACGAGATTTATGCTGAAATTAAGCCAAACCCAACTATCAAAAATGTAACAGACGGTGTAGAAGCTTGTAAAAAGGCAAACGCAGATGTAATTGTAGCAGTAGGGGGTGGTTCAAGTATAGATACAGCAAAAGGTATTTCTATTGTTATGACGAACCCAGATAGAGCAGATATTAAATCACTAAATGGGCTATCTAATACAGAAAATAAAGGGATGCCAATTATTGCCCTTCCAACAACAGCAGGAACGGCAGCAGAAGTTACTATCAATTATGTAATAACAGATGAAGAAGAAAAAATTAAAATGGTATGTGTTGACCCAAATGATATTCCTATTTTATCCATTGTAGATGCAGAACTAATGGCTTCTATGCCAAAAAGCTTAGCCGCAGCAACAGGAATGGATGCACTAACACATGCGGTGGAAGGATATATTACAGCAGCACATAATGAAATGGCTGATATGTTCCATATGAAGGCAATTCAAATGATTTTTAAATATTTGCCAACAGCGGTAAATGAAAAAAATGAAGAAGCAATTGAAATGATGGGAATGGCACAATATATAGCAGGAATGGGATTTTCTAATGTTGGACTACGGAATTGTGCATTCTATGGCACACCAATTAGGTGCTGTTTATGATACGCCTCATGGAATTGCAAATGCTATGTTGCTTCCAATTGTTATGCGATTTAATGGAGAGGTTTGTGCAAATCGTTTTCGAGAGATTTTAGTTAATATTGGTAGACCAGATGCAACAAATTTAAATGACCAAGATGTAATTAATACTTTTGTGTGGATGCTAACAGAGTTAAGTAAACAAGTAGGAATTAATCAAACAATAAAAGATTATGGAGTAAAGGAAGAAGATTTGGAGATGCTTGCTAATAAAGCTATGCAAGATCCTTGTAAACCAGGTAATCCAAGAGAGGTTACAAAAGAGGACTTTATTGATTTGTATCGAAAGGCAATGGAAGTGTAAGATTTAAAAAAGAGAAGCGTTGATGGTTGAAGAACAACCACCAGCGCTTTTTGGAGTTTAATCTTTCCTCCACTTATTATCCCACAGTGATAGGAAGATTAGAAAAGTATTTTGATCTGGAAAAAACAAAATTCTTTCTGTTTCTGATTCTACAGGTCCCCACAATATGTGACCAGGAGAAAAAGCTTTTGCTAGATCGTTAATCCGCTTTTCCTCTTCCAAAGATGAAATTGGAATTGCGTCTTGGTCACCATTTGCAGATACCAAATGAACATATTTTCCTGTCATAGCTATAACTCCTTTCTTCAAAATAAGGAAAATATCCTTAACTTAATTATACTATAAATCAACATAAAAAAAAAGGGAAAAATCAAAAAACACTTGTCAAAAACGAAAAAATGTGTCATAATAATAAAAACATACAAAAACAAGAAAAAAGAGGAGTACATTTATAACTAATCTAACAAGAGAAAAGAAGCCAAAGGCTGGAAGCTTCTTTAGAAAAAGATAAATGGAAGGTAGCTTTTTTAGTTGATATTTTGAGAAATCAAAAATAGAAATATCCGTTTAAGCCACGTTAAAAGCTAACCAAGAGATAATCAAAAAAGATTATAAATTAAGGTGGTACCGTGAGAAATATACTCGCCCTTATACTAGGGGCGAGTTTTGTGTTTTAAGGCTAAAAGTAGCCATTTAAACCCGGAACCATTGGTGATAAGAAGGAGGAAAATAAAAATGAACGATAAGTACAATCCAAAAGATTTTGAAGAAAAATTATATGAACAATGGGAGAAAAAAGGCTATTTCAAGCCAAGTATGGACAAAACCAAAGAAAGCTATTGCATTATGATGCCGCCACCAAATGTAACGGGAAAACTACACATGGGACATGCCTTAGATGATACCATGCAAGACATATTAATCCGTTTTAAAAGAATGCAAGGGTATAACACCCTATGGCTTCCAGGAACTGACCACGCTTCCATTTCAACAGAGATGAAAGTTGTACAAAAATTAAAAGCAGAAGGAAAAACGAAAAACGACTTAGGAAGAGAAAAATTTATCCAAGAGGCATGGGAATGGACTAGACTTTATGGAGGAACTATTGGAGAACAACAAAGAAAACTAGGATGCTCTTGTGACTGGGAAAGAAAAAGATTTACTCTAGACGAAGGCTTGTCAGATGCCGTTTTAGAACAATTTGTAAACCTATATAACAAAGGACTAATCTATAAAGGAAAAAGAATGGTAAATTGGTGTACAGACTGCAATACTTCCATTTCAGATGCGGAAGTAGAATACCATGAAGAAGCTTCCCATTTATGGCATATACGTTATCAAGTAAAAAACACAGATACCTATATAACAGTTGCTACCACAAGACCAGAAACCATGTTAGGTGATACTGCCATTGCCGTACATCCAGAAGACGAAAGATATCAAGATTTAGTACGGAAAAACTTGTATTTTACCAATCATGAACAAAGAAATACCAATTATAGCAGACTCTTTTGTAGAAAAAGAATTTGGAACAGGTGCTGTAAAAATCACACCAGCACATGATATGAACGATTATCAAGCGGGATTAAGACATAATTTAGAAGTAGTAGAAGTATTTAACGACAATTTTAAAATGGGAAATTTAGTTCCAGAATATCAAGGAATGGAACTAAAAGAAGCAAGGAAAAAAATCGTAGAAAAACTAAAAGAAATAGGAGCTTTAGTAAAAGAGGAAGAATATACACACAATGTTGCTAAATGTGAAAGATGTAAAAACACCATAGAGCCTAAAATCTCTACCCAATGGTTTGTCAAAATGAAAGAATTAGCTGAGCCAGCTATTAAAGCAGTAAGAAACGACGAGATTAAATTTGTACCAAAACGATATGAAAAAACCTATTTTAATTGGAAGATCGGAAGAGCGTCGTGTAGGGAAAGAGTGTTGGATCGAGTGTAG
>CAMSQT010000081.1 GCA_947062645.1 uncultured Clostridium sp.
GATGAGGCATTGTGACTGGAGTTCAGACGTGTGCTCTTCCGATCTATAAGTGACACAGTGTCGACTATTGATGTTTAAATTGTGAATTTTTTGTGAATTTTGTTTAGATTTTTAGAAATTACATTTTTCTAAAAACGCCTCCTACTTTTCCTAATATTTCGCAATTTGGCACAATAATTGGATCCATAGTAGAATTTTCTGGTTGTAATCTTATGTGGTCTTTTTCTTTATAGAAGGTTTTTACGGTTGCTTCTTCTCCAATTAAGGCTACTACAATTTCTCCATTGTTTGCAGTATTTTGTTTTTTGACTAAGATATAGTCTCCGTCTAAGATTCCTGCTTCTATCATGCTTTCTCCTCTAACGGTAAGCATAAAACTTTCACTGTTTCCAACAAAGTCGATTGGAATTGGGAATGTATCGGTTACATTTTCTACTGCTAAGATTGGTTCTCCTGCTGTAATTCTTCCTATAATTGGTACTTCTACTAGTTCTTTTTGCGTATAGAAGTCTTTGCTTGATGTTTTTTTGGCTTCTCCTGATCCGCCTTTTAATAGTCTTAAAGTTCTTCCTTTTTTATCTTGTTTTTTGATGTAACCTTTTTCATCTAGCTTTGCTAGGTAGCCATGTACCGTTGCTGTTGAACTTAAGCCTACTGCTTTTCCTATTTCTCTTACTGATGGTGGATAGCCTTGGGTCATGATTTGTTTTTCAATGAATTTTAGTATGTCTTTTTCTCTTTTATTTAATTCTCCTCTTTTTCTTGGCATGTTATTCTACTTCCCTTCTCTTATTTTTTCCTATCATATCATACAAACAAAAAAATGTCAAACATATTTTTGACATTTTTGTATTATTTATCAATTTATTATTTCAAATAAATACTTGGATCAACTGGAAGTGAGTCTTTCCAGATTTCAAAATGAAGGTGTGGTTCATCCGCAATCTCAAAAACTGCTGTATTTCCAACGGTACCAATAGATTGTCCTTTTTCTATTTTTTCACCTTCCACTACAAACTCAGCTGTCAATAAATTAGAATACACCGTTTGGAAGTTGTCTTCGTGTTCAATTACAACTGTTAAGCCAAATCTTGGATCATTTTTAATGGATTTTACAGTTCCTGCCTCTGCTGATTTTACTACTGTTGTTTTATCCGCTTTAATGTCCATTCCCAAATGGGTTGTCCATTCTTCTAAAGTTGTGGAATAAATCAAATTATCTTTGGCATATTCTCTTACCATTTCTCCCTCAACTGGTTTTTCAAAGCTCATTTCTTTTTTTGGTTCTTCTGTTTTAGTTGGCTTTGCATTGGTTGTGACATTTGCTTTATTGGTAGTTTTATTGGTGTTTGTTGTATTTTTGGCTGAATTTGTTTGGTTGTTTGTATTAGTATTAGTAGTATTGGTTTGATTAGTTGCATTATTTATCTCATTTACTGCTTCTTCTACTGATTTTCCAATTTCTGTACTAGCACTTTCTGTATTTCCCGTATTATTATTTGCCATATTAGCCATTTGTTCTAAACTCATAGTACTATTTTGGGCATCTTCATTTAAGCTTTTGCTATACATAAATAAAGCAAATACAATCATGGCTAAAACAGCCACTCCCATTCCTGCATACAAAATAATTTTGTCAATTGATTTTTTTCCTTGTAAATTTGGTCTTCTATTTTCCCTTCTCATATAATCCTCCTTAAAAAAAGTTTTGTTATTACAAGTATTTCCTATTTTTAAAGGATTATACATTTAATTTACAAAGAATTTATTTCTTTTATTTCTACCTCTTTATAAAAATGATGGATAATTTCTTCGGCATTTTTCCCTTGTTTTGCCATGCTATCAGCTCCTGTTTGGCTCATTCCAACGCCATGTCCATAACCTTTTACTTGAAATTTTGTTTTCCCATCTTCTTTTATCATTTCAAAATTGGTTGATTTTAAGCCAAATAATGTTCTTGCTTCTACACCAGAAATTTCGTGATTTCCAAACTTAATGGTTTTTACACGATTTCCATCTGTGTATTCTATGATTTTAATTTCTTCTGGATTAGCAAAATCAATTGTAATATCTTGATATTTTTCTTTTAATTTAGTAAGAATTTGCTCATTTGTAAATTCTGCCTGTGAGGCATACTGATTATAGCCTTCTTCACCAGCAGTTTCCACTACTTGCAAATACGGCAAGCCACTGCCTCCCCAAACATTAACAGGAAGTTCTGTTATCCCTCCACTATTAGCGTGGAAAAACGCATTAATCGGTTGATTATTATAAGTAATAATCTTTCCCTTTGTTTCATTTACACATTGTTCAATCTTTTGCCAATTACTCTGACGCTTTTCTTCTTCCCATCTAAGCATTCTATCTTCTTTAGAAACCCATGCCTGGCAACAAGTAGACTCGTCACAAATATCCGCATTTTCATGTTTTTTATTTTGTACCTTAAAAATGGTATACGTTCTTGCTACAATTGCTTGTGCCTTTAAAGCCTCCAATTCGAAATCTGCTGGCATCTCAGCAGACACCACATGATATAGATATTGATCCAAAGGAACTTCTTCTACTTCATTTGTCTTTTGGTGCAACAATTTGATTGTACCATAATTTTTATATTCATAGGATTGTTGTCCTTCTTGCTCACTTTTTTCATTTACTTGAACTTCTTGTGCATTTGTTGCTTTGTCCCTTTTAGTAAGAAAAGCTGGCATAAGAAAACAAATAAAAATAAACATGAAAAAATATAATAAAAACTTTTTCATCAAAATCTCTCCTTTCTTTGAAGGCGATGTTTTTTGGGATAACCTTAGTTGTCAAGCTTCTTTTAGCTTAGTTCTCATACTTCCTAGTATTTTACGTTCTATTCTGGACACCTGCACTTGGGTAATTCCTAGGATTTTTGCTACTTGTGCTTGTGTTTTTTCTTTGTAAAATCTTAATAGTATAATTTCTTTATCACGAGCTTCTAAGTTTTCAATTAAATGTTTTACAGTCAATCGGTTGGTTATCATTTCTTCTTCGTTTTGATGGTTTGATAGTGTTTCTATTAAGCTAATACTATTTCCATCTTTTTGATTGGTATAGGTACTTCCCTCAATAGATTCTACATTATTTGTGGATTCCATTGCCATTACAATTTCTTCAACTGATACTTTTAATTCTTTGGCTATTTGATTGATGGTAATTTCTTCTCCTTTTTTACATAAGTATTCTTTTTGTAATTCTCTAATTTTAACATTTAACTCTTTAATACTTCTACTAACCTTTACAGGACCATCGTCTCGAATAAATCTTTTAATTTCTCCAATCATGTATGGGACAGTATAAGTCGACAATTTTACTTCAAAGCTTAAATCAAATCTTTTGATGGCCTTGATAAAGCCTAACACACCAATTTGGTATAAATCTTCTAGTTCATAACCTCTTCCATTAAATCTTTTAACGATACTCCATATTAATCCATTATTTTGCTTAATTAATTGCTCCATTTCAAATTTGTCACCGTGCTTGGGCTTTTTTGATTTGCTCTACATCATTTTCGTACATATTTTAAAACCCTTTCTATTTTAATCTTTTGTAATCATTTGAAAATCCTCTTCCTCATTTTCCTCTCTTGGCTTAATCGTTTTTGTCATAGTAATTTTAGTTCCTAACCCAACAATAGATTCTATTTCTATCGTATCCATAAAGCTTTCCATAATGGTGAATCCCATACCTGATCTTTCTAAATTTGGCTTAGTCGTATATAGTGGCTCTTTTGCCATAGCAATATTTTCAATTCCTTTCCCTTGGTCAGAAATTTCTAAAATAATTTCGTTTTCTTTTAAATGACCTACAATCTTTACAATTCCTTGTTTATTTTCATAACCATGTATAATACAATTCGTAACAGCTTCCGAAACCGCTGTTTTGATATCTGCTAACTCTTCTAAGCTAGGGTCTAATTGTGAAGCAAATGCTGCTACTGTAACTCTTGCAAAAGCTTCATTTTTAGCTTTACTAATAAATTCTAATTTCATTTCATTCTCAAACATAACTTTTCTTATCCTTTCTTTTTCCAATGGCAAGTTTGGGACAGGTTATTCCCTCTCTATACTTCTTGTAAGTCTCCGTGCAACTGGTATTAGTTTTAAGATGCCACTCATTCCAAAAATTCTTTTGACACTTTGACTTAGGTTGCTAACTTCAAGTTTTGCTCCTAACATGTTGGCAAATTTGTATCTTCCTATTACCATTCCTATTCCTGCACTATCCATGAAAGTGACACAACTAAAATCAAATATAACTCTTTTAGGCATATATCTTTCCATTTCATAATCTGCTTTCCCCCTTATCTTTTGTACGGTACAATCGTCAATTTCGTCTGTGATTTTGAAAACGAGAAGCTTGTCCTCTTCATAAAACTTTGATTCCATTTTTACTCCTTCCTTGAGGATACTTAGTTTTTCCTCTTTCGTTTTTCTTTTGGTATTATAACTCCTTTTACATTATTTTCCAAGAGTGAAATTTTAGAAGTTTTGTCGCTTTGTAAAAAGTTTTCGACAAAAAATGAAAAGATGCCTTACTAAAGACATCTTTTTAAGATTGGCTCTTTTTTTGTAATATTGTATATTTTAGTTCGCCTTTAATGTTTTTTTGTGACAAATCAATCAAATAACTAGAAGGCTCTATATAATTTTAAAAACCTCCTATTTTTCAATCTTTTCTAGCATTGCTTTATATTTTTCCAATTTTGCCTTTTCTTCGTCAATCTTAGCCTGTGGTGCTTTATTGACAAACCCTGGATTAGAAAGCATCTTTTCACATCTTGCAATTTCTTGATGTAATTTTTCTTTTTCCTCTTTGATTCTTTTTTGCTCTTCTTCCTTATCAATTAACCCTTCTAACGGCATATATAATTCCATTCCATCTGTTATAATTTGAATCGCATCTTCTGGAATTTCTTGTTTTTCGTCTTGAACTTTTAATGTTTTTCCAAATCCTAGTTTTAACAAAAATTCTTTGGCTTGTTCGATTTCTTCTTTATATTTTGTCGTTACAAAAATCAAGTCTGCTTTTTTAGAAGGATGGATGTTTTTGCTAGCCCTTATGTTTCTAATTTCTACTATCATTTCTTTTAACTTTTCAATGATGTCATTTGTTTCGTCATACTCTACTCTTTCTTTTATTTTGGGCCAACTACTTACCATTAATTCTTTATCATTGTAATTAGCAAGTTCAGCATAAATTTCACTTGTTACAAATGGCATAAATGGATGTAATAACTTTAAGCTGTCACCAAATACATAGTTTAGAACAAAGCTTACTTGTAACTTTTCTTGTTTATTTTCACTATAAAGTCTTGTTTTTACCATTTCGATATACCAATCACAAAATTCGTTCCAAATAAAGCTATAGATGTTGTCTAGGGCAATTCCTAGGTCATATTCTTCTAAGTTTCTGGTTACAGTTTTAATTAGATTATCTAATTTGTTTAAAATCCATCTATCTTCTATTTTTAGAGCCTCTGTTTTATACTTTCCAGTTTGTTCTTCTTTAATTGCTTTTCCAAATGCTAAAATTTCTTCTTTTGGTGCCATATTCATGATTATAAACCTAGCAGCATTCCAAATTTTGTTGGCAAAATTAGAAGCTTGGTCTAATTTTTCTGGCATATAGCGGATGTCATTTCCAATGGAGAAGTCATTTTTGAAGTAAAGAATCTTTCCAAAGCCCATGCATTAAATCCGTCGGATCTGCAGCTCCATAAGGGAGAGATTCTGGGAATCGCAGGTCTCGTGGGAGCAGGCAGAAGTGAACTGGTAAATGCAGTCTTTGGCAAAGATCCCAGGATTTCGGGGGAGGTATATGTGCATGGAGAAAAAGTAGATATTTCCAGTCCGAAGGATGCGATCCAAAGCGGAATTGCCCTGGTAACAGAGGACCGGAAAAAGGATGGTATCGTGGGAAATAGATCGGAAGAGCGTCGTGTAGGGAAAGA
>CAMSQT010000082.1 GCA_947062645.1 uncultured Clostridium sp.
AGATCTACACTCGATCCAACACTCTTTCCCTACACGGACGCTCTTCCGATCTATTTTCGTCTAATATAATCGTTTTTTGCATGGCATAGCCAATTTTTTGAAAAATTGTTTCTTGGCTATATTCTTGCATTTCAATTCCATTGATTTTTACGGTGTTTTTTGGCACTTCATAAAAACCTGCTAAAATATTCATTAAAGTAGTTTTCCCGCTTCCTACTTGTCCTACTATTCCTATTTTTTCACCTTGCTTTATTTTTATAGAAATATCTTGCAAAGCTGGATTTGCTTTTTTACCATAGCAATAGGTTAAATGGTTTATTTCTATGGTTTCAATTTCTTTTAATGGTTTCCCTTCTTTACGATAAGGTTCTAAATTGAAAAAATAATTGTATCTTCTTTTGGCTTGTTTATAGTAGGCTAATCCATCTAATAAAGGAGAAATTCGGTTGGCAATTTTGGATAGAATAATACTTATGCTAGAAATGTAAACTGTTAAGTCCCCTATGGTAATATGATTGTTTTGTATTAAATAAACACCAATTGCAAAGCCTAAACTATAGCAGATGGCATATAAAATATTAATTACATTACTAATTTTATTTTTGACTACCCCAATTTCATAATCTGCTACATAATTTTGCTGATTAATCTTTTCAAATTTCTCTTTTTGATGTGGCTGTTCGTTATATAATTTGATAAGGGAAAAACCGTGAGGTGTTTTGCTCTATTATTTTTGAGTATTCTACTCCAATGATTCTTGCTTTTTCAATTTTATCGTCTAATTGTTGGTACAATTTTACGAGCCAAATAACAGCTATGATTAAAAATGGTATGCTACTTAGGGCAAGTATAGGATGGACGTTTTTAGCAATTACTATTATTCCTATCGTTGGTAAAACTAATAAATCTGCTGTGTTAAAAAAGGCATTTCCAAAAAATTTGTAAACCATCAATATTTCTTTACTTAAGTAAGCTAAATATGCCCCTTTATCTTCTTTCTCATAATACTCTGGTTTTACATATTGTAAATGTTCTACTACTTTTTTTCTTAAATAGGTGTCTGATATTCTTGCTCTGTTAAAATATAAGGTGCGATAAATAATTCTTGGGATAATCATAAATACAGAATACCCTATTAGGGTATATACATAGCCCATGATAGTTTGTTTTTCTACGTTTCCTTCTAACAGTAAGTCTAGTATTTGGCCTATAATAGTTGGTATTTTATATAAGATATAAATGCAGATAGCATGAAAGAACATTCCTGCAATATACACAGGAAATGTTCTTTTAATTTCATTTTTAAATATGGGGTGGATTTTGTATTTGGCTTTCATTTGTGGTTCTCCTATTTAAAATATTCCTACAATTTCTCCGTTTTCATCTATATCAATACTCTCTGCTGATGGTATTTTTGGAAGTCCTGGCATAGTCATAATTTTTCCAGCTAAGGCAACAACAAAGCCTGCTCCTGTTTTTAGGTTGATGTCACGAATTGTGATGTTGTAGTCTCCTTTACATTCTAAGTTTTTAGCATCATCGGAAAAAGAATATTGAGTTTTTGCAATACAAACTGGTAAATCTCCATAGCCTAATTCTTCTATTTTTTTGATTTCTGCTAAAGCTGTTTTTGAAAAATCTACGCCTTTTGCTCCATAGATTTTAGTTGCTATTTTTTCGATTTTTGTTTGGATGGAGTCGTTTAGGTCATACATGTAATTAAAGTTGTCTTCTGGTTTTTCGGTTAATGCTACTAATTTTTCGGCAATGTCTTTTGCTCCTTCTCCTCCTTTTGCCCAACCTTCTACTAAGCTTAATTCTACTCCTTTTTCGGCTAGTTTTTCTTGTAAGTAATTAATTTCTTTTTCAGTATCTTGTAGGTATCTATTTAAGGCTACTATAACATTTAATCCAAATTTGTTTTTTAAATTATCAATATGACGATATAGATTGTCAATTCCTCTTTCTATTCCTTCTATGTTTTCTTCTTGAATTTTGTCTTTTTCTACACCACCATGATATTTGATGGCTTTTATAGTGGCTACTAATACAACGGCATCTGGCTTAATTCCTGCTTTTCTACATTTAATGTCGATAAATTTTTCAGCTCCTAAGTCTGCACCAAATCCAGCTTCTGTTATGACATAGTCTCCTAGCTTTAAGGCTAGTTTTGTAGCGGTAATGCTGTTACATCCATGGGCAATGTTAGCAAATGGTCCTCCATGGATAATGGCTGGTGTATGCTCTAAGGTTTGTACTAAATTTGGTTTTAAGGCATCTTTTAATAAAACAGTCATAGCCCCTTCTGCTTTTAGTTGTTTGGCATAAATTGGCTCGTCCTTTTTGTTATAACCAATTAAGATGTTTCCTAATCTTTGTTTTAAGTCTTTTAAGTCACTTGCTAAACATACAATTGCCATAATTTCAGAAGCTACTGTTATATCAAATTTATCATGTCTTGGTACAATTTTCTTTTCGCCAGATAGTCCGGTTTCTACTTCTCTTAATTGTCTATCATTTAGGTCTACACATCTTTTCCACACAATTTTTTCAAAGCCTAATTCGTTTCCAAAATAGATGTGGTTATCGATTAAGCTAGCAAGTAAATTGTTAGCTGCTGTGATGGCATGGATGTCTCCTGTAAAGTGTAGGTTGATGTCTTCCATTGGTGCGATTTGTACTTTTCCTCCTCCTGTTGCTCCTCCTTTGATACCAAATACAGGTCCTAGTGATGGCTCTCTTAAGGCTAAAATAGAGTTTTTTCCAATGGTTCTTAATCCATCTGCTACGGCAATTGATATGGTTGTTTTTCCTTCTCCTAATGGAGTTGGATTTACGGCTGTTACTAGAATTAGTTTTCCGTTTTCTTTGTTTTTTAGATTTTCATAAACGCTTGGTGCTATTTTTGCTTTGTATTTTCCGTATTGTTCGATGTCCTCCTCTTCGATTCCTACTTTTTTTGCTATGTCAGTTATTTTTTCTAGTTTTGTGCTTCTTGCGATTTCAATGTCTGTCATGTTTATTTCCTCCTTTTATTTTTCTTTTTTAGGCTAGTTCTTGTTCGTCTCCATCGTCGTTTTCTTCTAGCTCTCTTTGTCTATTTCGTTTCTCTTCTATTAATTTTCTGTTAATTTCCATTACTTTCGTTTCCAGTACTCCTGTACTTTTTACAGTTTCCTCTACGCTAAATCCTTTTTCTAGCATTTGTTTTGCCCTATTATTTTTGACTAGTACTTTCACTTTTTCTTGCAAGCTTTTTATGGCTTTTTCTTCTTGTTTCGTAAAGACTTCATTTCCTATTTGTCCATTTATAACGTCTAGTGCTTCTTCAAATTTTTCTTCGCTTACTGCTACTTTTAAATAAAAAGCAATGTCTTGATAGTTTTGCATTAATATAGCAGATTCTTTGATAACTGGTAAATCTTCTGTTTTTAATACATTGTTTTCAAATCTAATTTTACAACTAGACATATATCTTTTTAGTATCATAATTAAGTTTGCTTGTCCATAAAACTCTTCACCTGCCATTTTTGCTATCCTTCTTAATTCTTTATGTGGCATTCTAATTGCTAACCTTTCTTCTTTTTCTAATTTTATATAGGGTCTTATGTCTCGATATATTACCGCCAAACTAAGTTTTATATTGAATTCTTTTTTTATTGTTTCTTGTATTTCTTCTACTGTAGCATCTTGTTTATATAATTCTACTTCTCTTCTTTTGCGTATTAGTATGTTTTCGTCTTTTGGTTCGATTTCTCCCTCTATTTCTAAATAGTTAATATCGTCACTAATTCTTTCTAACGAAACTTCTATTTTCATTTTTTCTTGTATTTCTTGTTGTATTTGTTGCTCTGTTTTTTGGTTTATTACACTATTTTTTACAATTTCTCTTCTTTTTTCTTGTTTCGTTTTTTGTTTATTTATTAATTGTCCTCGTTCCCTCCAATAGCTGATATCTTGGTCTATTATTTGAAGTGAAATTTTCATATTCATTTCTTGCTGTACTATTTCCTGTATTTCTTCTCTTGTCTTTCGTTTACCTCCTTCTATGGTATTATATTCCCTTTTTACAATTTCTCTTCTTCTTTGTATTTTCTCTTCTTTTAATTCTTTAGTACTTTTTGCTGTTATTTGTCCTTCCTTTTTTAAAGCTTTTATATCACTATCTACTATTTTTAATGTAACATTAAAACCTAGTTCTTGCAACCTTTCAAAAATTTCTTTTCTTGACTTTTCATTGTTATACATTATTTTTACAATTTCTCTTCTTCGAGGTATTATTAACTTTTCATTTTCTGGTTTTTCGATTTTTCCTTCGCTTTTCAAATAAAGAATATCGCTATGAATTGTTTCTATAGAAACTTCTAAATTTAATTTTTCTTTTATTTCTGCTTGTATTTGTTCTTCATTCTTTTCTAATATTACACCAATTTTTACAATTTCTTTTCTTATTTCTATTCTTTCTATTATTCTTTTTTTATCTCTTGCTATGGTTGTCCTACTTACTCCTAATTCCTCTGCCATTTGTGATTCTGTCATTTCTTCCTTGTTAAACCCATCTACTTTTTCCATTCTTGCTTCTTTTTCTATCGTCGCTTTTCTTCTTGGTTGTTCTTTCCCTGTCAATCTATCTTGTTCTCTTAATTTAGCTTTATATGATTTTATAGTATCTCTGTGCTTCCCCATTATTTCGGCTATTTGATCTATTGTTTTTCCTTGCTTAACAAGTATTCTTGTTGTTCTTAAATTTTCTTCTATTCTTTCTTGCTCTTCTTCCATTCGTTTTTCTTTAGCATCTTCTGTTACTTCTTTATTATCTTTCAATTCTTTTACATCTTTTTCAATGACAGTTAAAGAAAAAGATATTGGTATCCCAAATGTTCTTTCTAATTCTTTATTCGTTTCTTTACGAAGCTTTTCTCCTGTCAATCCTTGATTTCCATATAATTCTTTTACGATTTCTTTTCTTTTTTTAGTTTTAGCTTCTTGGGTTACAATTATTATTTTTCCTTCTTCTTCTAGTTTCTTTAAATCTCGTCTTACTGTTTTTATATTAACTTCTATACCCAATTTTTCTAGTTTCTTTTTTATTTCTCTGGGCTCTGTAATTCCTTGCTTATAATATTGATATTCACTTTCTTGTCTGGCTTTTACCTCTTCTTTTTTTCCCATTTTCTATCTCCTTTTATACTACTAATCCTGCTACCACTCCAATTAACGCTCCCACAAACACTTGAATTGGGGTGTGACCTAACACCTCCACAAGTCTTTCAGACACTTGCACACCTGTTAAACCAGGTGTTTCAATCAATTTATTTAACAAGGTTGCTTGTTTTCCTGCCGCCCTTCTTACTCCGGCAAGCATCATACATAACAACAAATGCTACAATTAAAGCAACGGCAAATACAGAAGTTCCCACTCCTTCGTATTTTCCAACTAAAGTTGCCAATGAAGCTACTACTGCTGAATGAGAACTTGGCATTCCACCTGCTCCCATAATTCTTTTAAAATTAAATTTTTTGGTTGTAACCAAATCATAAATTAGTTTAAATAATTGTATACCAAACCATAAAAAGAATGGCACATAAATATATTTGTTTTGTACAAATGTAATAAAGTCATTCACTTTGTTTTTCTCCCCTTTACTATTTTCTTTTGATTTTTAATTTTCAAAGTTTTCTTCTTTCATTTCTCCGGTCTTTACTAACTAAAATAGTTATTTTTTTTTCTGCTTCTTCTAGTGTTTTGTTACATTCCTTTGAAATTTTAATTCCTTCTTCAAATTTGGTAACAGATTCTTCTAGGCTTAAATCTCCTTTTTCTAACTCTTGCACAATAGTTTCTAAACTTTCCATTTGCTCTTCAAAATTCTTGCTCAAAATCCTTTCCTCCTTTTATATGATTTAGATCGGAAGAGCGTCGTGTAGGGAAAGAGTGTTGGATCGAG
>CAMSQT010000083.1 GCA_947062645.1 uncultured Clostridium sp.
AAGATAAATTCTAAAACGACCTAAAAATTTCATCTATGTATTTTTGAGTGTGCTTTAATAGCTACACAAACAAAAATTGAATAAAAATAAAAAAGTTGGAAAAAATAGATAAAACTACTTGAAAAAACATATAAAATATTATATAATTCCAACGTACAAAACAGTTATCAATTTTCTGGTGATAATGACATTTAGGGTAATACCTGTTCCCATCCCGAACACAGAAGTCAAGCCTAAGTGTGCCGAAAATACTTGCGGGTTACCCTGCTGGAAAGATAGGTTGTTGCCAGATTTTATATATTCCTCGTTAGCTCAGTTGGTAGAGCGCTCGGCTGTTAACCGATAGGTCGTTGGTTCGAGTCCAACACGAGGAGCCATAAATAGCAGATAAGAAATTATCTGTTATTTTTTTGCTTGTTTGCTATCTTTTTTTCATAAAATCAGTTATAATAGAATCATAAAAAGGGATGGAAAATCATGAAAAATTTAGATAGTAAATTAAAAAATAGAAAAATCAATAAAAAACAACTAATAAAATACGGATTCCAAAAAGAAAATGAAATATACAGATACAAAGAAAAAATACGGAAACAACCAATTTGAAGTAAATGTAATCCTTTCAAACGAAAAAAGTTATGCAAAACTAATAGACTTAGAAAATAAAACAGAATATATCCTTGTTGACTTAGAAGCATCAAATGGAAAATTTGTAGGGGAACTAAAACAAGAATATGAAAAAATAATAGAAGACATTATCATAAAATGTACAAGCAAAGAAGTCTTTAAAAGTAAACAAGCAAAAGAAGTAATTAGTTACATAGAAGAAAAATATGGTGACAAATTAGAATTTTTATGGGAAAAATTTGACAATAATGCTATTTGGAGAAATAAGCAAAACAGCAAATGGTATGGTGTTTTACTAGTAGTATCTGCAAGCAAATTAGGAATGGAAGAAAACAAAATAGAGGAAATTATCGATTTAAGATATCAAAAGGAAAAAATAGAGGATATAGTAGATAATACAAAAATCTTTCCTCGGCTATCATATGAATAAAAAAAGTTGGATTACCATAAAATTAGACGAATCATTACCTACCACTAAGATATTTGAGTTGATAGATAATAGTTATCAATTATCCATAGGAAATAAATGTGGCATGACGGGAAAGAGTTTATCTAAAAAAGTATATGAATATTTAATGACAATACCGAAAGGAAAAGTAGTTACCTATAAACAAGTGGCAGAAAGCTTAGGAAACAAGGGATTGGCAAGAGTAGTAGGAAATATACTTCACAAAAATCCAGATGGTGATAAATACCCCTGTTATAAAGTATTAAATAGTAAAGGTGAACTAGCAGAAGCTTTTGTATTTGGTGGAAAAGAAATTCAAAAAGAAAGATTGGAAAAGGATGGTATTAAAGTTACAAATGATAAAGTTGATTTAAAATTATATCAATGGGAAGAAAGATAAAATAAAAAAAGATATGAAAATAATGAAAGGTATAATAATGCAAAGTATAATAAAAATAATTGAATATCAAGAAAAATATAAAAACGAAATTATAGAACATATTAGAACAATTGCAATGGACGAATTTGAATATAATGATTGGCAAGATTACTTTAATAGAATGACCTTTGAAGAATACCAAAATGAAGGTAGCAAGTTTTGGATAGCGTTAAATGAAAAAGAAGAAGTAGTTGGAACAATTGGAGGACTAAAAGTATCTAACAAAGAAGTAAAAATGAATAGTCTATATGTAAAACAAAATTATAGAAAGCAAGGTATTGCCAAAGAATTATATCAATTATTGATTGATTTTGCAAAACAGAAAGGATATCAAAAAATAACATTAAGAACATTTTTTAAATTTGTAAATGCCATTAATTTTTATGAAAAAATAGGGTTTGAGAAATACAATCAAGATGAAGAATCTTACTTTTATAGGAAAATGTTATAATAAAGTAGGGAGGATAAAATATGAAAATATTAATTATTTGTAGCAAAGCATTTTATAAAGACATAACACCAATAAAAGAAAAATTAGAAAAAATGGGACATACAGTAGAATTACCAAACTCTTACTATGAACCAGAAGCTGAAAAGAAAAGTTGGGAATTAGGCAAAGAAGAACACGCAAAATTCAAAGCAAAAATGTTTAGAATGAGTGAAGAAAGAATTGGAAAAATGGATGCAGTATTAACCCTAAACTTTGACAAAAATGGGAAGAAAAATTATATTGGAGGAGCGACCTTCATTGAAATTTATGAAACATTTATGAAAAATAAAAAAATTTATTTATACAATGATATTCCAGAAGGAATGTTATATGACGAAATAGCTGGTTTTTCACCAATTGTAATAAAGGGAGATTTGTCGTTAGTAAAATAAAATACAAATTAAGGAGAGAAAAATTATGAGAGAAGACGAAAGGGAAGAAGACGAAGAAAGATGGACTAGACACCAAGAAAGAACATTTGAAAAACCAGCACATGATACATTAATCAAAGCAATTAAAAACTTTAATGGATTCACTCGGCTACTCAATTGACCTTGGTTGTGGCGCTGGAATGGATACTTTAGAATTACTAAAAAATGGTTGGGAAGTATTAGCAATCGATAACAATCCACATAGTTTTAATAAAATAAAAGCAAAATTAAATGAAAAACAACTAGCTAAACTTGAAACAAAAAAGGAAAGCTTTGAAGAATTAGAACTTCCAAAAGCTGACTTAATAAATGCGAGTTACAGTATCCCATTTTGTGACCCAAAATTCTTTGACAAGTTTTGGTCTAAGATTACTGAAGCAATTAATAGAAATGGCAGATTTTCAGGACATTTTTTAGGAAATAACGACGAATGGGCAACTAGAAAAAATATGACTTTTTTAAGCAAACAAGAAGTCTTAGAATTATTTAAAGAGTTTCAACTTGAAGTTTTTGAAGAAAGAGAAATTGATAAACAAACAGTATTAGGAACTTTAAAACATTGGCATATATTTAAAATAGTTGCTAAGAAATGTAAATAATTATAGTAAAATTTTGAAAGTATAGCAGAAACTCTAGAATATTTAGTAAAATAAAAGGAGAACCAAAAAATGGAACTAAAAGAAAAACTAGAACAACTAAACGAAAAAAGCACCATCAAAGAAATTCAAAAATACATACAAGAAATGAAAAAGCAAAGAAAATTTGATGGCGTAACCATCGAAAGAGAAATGATGCTATTTATAGAAGAAATAGGAGAACTAGCTAAAGCAATAAGAAAAAGCACCAATGGACGTTTAGACATAAAAAAAGAATACAAAGACAATATTGAAGAAGAACTAGCAGATTGTTTTATCTATCTACTTAGCATAGCCAATATGAACAAAGTAGATATGTTCAAAGCATTTAAAGAAAAAGAAACAAAAAACTGTGATAGAATATGGGAATAGAAAAGGAGGCTAAAAATGACGAAAATATTATTTGTATGTTTAGGAAACATATGCAGATCGCCAATGGCAGAATTCATACTAAAAGATCTAGTACGAAAAAAGAATAAACAAGAAGAATTCTATATATCTTCAGCAGCTACTAGTTATTACAACGAACTAGAAAAAGAAGAAATGTATGGAGATGCGAAACAAATACTAAAGGAAATGAATATTCCTTATGAAAAACATATAGCCAAACAAATAAAAAAAGAAGACTACGAAAAATATGACTATATCCTAGCCATGGAAGAAAAAAACATAAAAGACATCCTAAAAATAGTAGGACCAGACAAACAAAACAAAATCTATAAGCTATTAGACTTTACTCCCAAAACAGGAAACATTGCAGACCCTTGGTACACAGGAGACTTTCACACAACTTACTATGAGATAAAATATGGATGTGAAAAATTTTTAGAACACTTAATTTAGATTAGCTCCTCGTGAGGGAGTTGAACCAACGACCTATCGGTTGACAGCCATAAAAAATTTTTAGGAAAAAATATTTGTTAAATTATAAAAAAGGCGAAGAAAAATGAACGAAATAGAACAAATCAAAAAAATAAGAAAACCAATTATAGAATGGTATCAAAAAAACAAAAAGCCATTGCCTTGGCGAAAAGAAAAAAATCCATATCACATTTGGCTTTCCGAAATTATGTTACAACAAACAAGAATAGAAACGGTAAAAACTTATTATAAAAGATTTTTAGAAGAAATACCAACAATTCAAGACTTAGCAGAAATAGAAGAAGAAAAATTACTAAAATTATGGGAAGGACTAGGTTATTACAATCGTGCAAGAAACTTAAAAAAGGCAGCAGAAATGATTCAAAAAAATCATAAAGGTCAAATGCCAAAGACCTATCAAGAACTATTACAACTACCAGGAATAGGGGAATACACAGCAGGAGCCATTAGTTCTATTGCTTACAATGAGCCTGTACCAGCAGTTGATGGAAATGTACTTCGTGTGATTAGTAGAGTAATTGGAAGTAAAAAAGATGTGTTAGAAAATAAAACCAAAAAAGAATTTACGGAAATATTAAAAGAAATTATGCCAAAGCAAGCAGGCGATTTTAATGAAGGACTAATGGAGTTAGGGGAACTAATTTGCATCCCAAATGGAGAACCAATATGTCAAAAATGTCCTTTGCAAGAGTTTTGTGTAGCAAAAAAGGAAGCGTTAACTGATATCATTCCAGTTCGTAACCAAAAAATAAAAAGAAAAAAAGAAGACATAACCGTATTTTTGTTAGAATTTGAAGGGGAATTTGCGATTCAAAAAAGAAGTAAAACGGGCTTATTAGCTAACATGTATGAATTTCCTAATGTACTAAAAAAAGTACAATCAAAGAAAATAGAAAACATCCTAAAAAATTGGGAAATAACAACCAGTCATAAAATTAAAAAGGTAGGTAGCCACCACCATGTTTTTTCTCATGTTGAGTGGGATATGATAGGTTATCAAATACAGGTAACGAAAAAGAATAAAGATTTTATCTGGAAAAGCAAAGAAGAAATTTTAAAAGATTATGCAATTCCAGGAGCGTTTATGCCATTTTTAAGAAAGATATAAAATTGGCGGAGTGAGTGGGATTCGAACCCACGGGCCGATTTCTCGACTACTACAGTTCCAGTGTAGCTCGTTATGACCACTTCGATACCACTCCATTTCCATAACTTATTATACATTAGATTAGTGAAAAATACAAGTATTGAAAATTTAAATATTTTTAAGAGAGGGTGAAAAAATGAAAATAGGATTTACCATTGGAAAATTTGCACCATTACATAAAGGACATCAATATTTAATAGAAAAAGCATTAAAAGAAATGGACAAATTTTATGTTATAATCTATGAAACAAAAGTAACTAACATTCCAATCGAAACAAGAGCCAATTGGATTAAGCAAATCTATCCTGAAGTAAATTTAATTTATGCTAAAAACCCACCAAGTCAATATGGATTAGATGAAAAAAGTGTAAAATTACAAATTGATTACCTAAAAGGAATCATAAAAGATATTAAAGTAACCCATTTTTATAATAGCGAGCCATATGGTAAATTTGTAGCAAGAGACTTAAAAGTAGAAGAAGTACAAGTAGATAGAAAAAGGCAAAAGTATCCCATTAGCGGAACGGCAATTCGAAAAGAAGTAGAATTAAATGAGGCCTTTGTAGAAAAAATTGTTTATCGAGATATGAAAGAAGCTTAAAGTAAAATTAAAAAGCTTCTTTTTATGTTTTCTTAATAAAAGCTTTATTTAAAATTAAGAAAAAATCAATAGAATTTTTTAGGGGGCTATGTTAAAATAAAAAAGAATTAGGAGACGGGGATAGGGGGACGTTCCTTAAATCCCTATTCTAGGGACAAGGGGACAGTCCTTAGTCTATCACCATAAAAATAATAAATTAAAATAAAAGTTTATCGTTCAAGCTAATTTT
>CAMSQT010000084.1 GCA_947062645.1 uncultured Clostridium sp.
ACTCGATCCAACACTCTTTCCCTACACGACGCTCTTCCGATCTAAAGAAATAAAACAAAATAGTGGCCAGATATGTGCAACTAATAAAAGGAGATAATTATGAAGAGAGAAAACAAAGGAATTACCTTAGTTGCCTTAATAATTACCATAACGGTATTATTAATTTTAGCAGGAATTAGTTTTTATAAAGGAAAAGAAACTATCCAAAGAGCAGAATTAGAGGAATTAAAAACTAATATGTTATTTATCCAAGCAAAGGCAAAGGAATATGTTGAAGAAGCTAACTTTAAAATTGGAATAAATGCAACAAAAGAAAAAATAGAAAAAGTAAGAAATGATATTTATGTTACACAAGAAAAATTGGAAAAAGTAGAAGAAATACCATCCCAAATTACACAAATAGGAAATTGTGCTTATTATACAATGACTAGCGAAACCAAACAAAAATGGGGATTAGAAAAACTAGAAGATGAAGAAGACTATATCATTGAATTTAATGAAACAGATGCATCAGTACAAATCTATTACTTACCAGGATATAATAATAAGTATTCATTATCCGATATAGACCAGATAGGCAAAGAATAATAAAATTAAGGAAATGTAAAAATGAAAGAAAAAGAAATAGAAAGACTAACTAATTTAAAACAAATGGAAAAAGAATTATACCAAAAGGGATTTCAACATATATGTGGAATAGACGAAGCAGGAAGAGGACCCTTAGCAGGACCCGTAGTAGTAGCAGGGGTTATTATGCCAAAAGACTCTATGATTGAAGGGGTAAATGACTCTAAAAAAGTAACCGAAAAAAGAAGAGAAAAACTATATGACCAAATCTTAGAAGAAGCGATTAGTTATTCTGTCTCTATTATTGGGCAAGATATCATTGACCAAATCAATATTTTAAATGCTACCAAGCAAGGTGTAACAAAAGTAGTAGAAGAATTAGAAAGCAAGCCAGATTTAATTTTAGTAGATGCATTAACGGGAATCGATACCAAAGGGATTCCTTATGATGCAATTGTTAAAGGAGATGCCAAGTGTTATAACATAGCAGCAGCTTCTATAGTAGCCAAAGTAACAAGAGATAGAATTATGAGACAATGGGATGAAATTTATCCACAATATGGCTTTTCAGGTCATAAAGGATATGGAACAGCAAAACATATTGAAGCTATTAAAGAGTATGGTTTATGTCCCATCCATAGAAGAAGTTTTACCAAAAATTTTGTGTAAACCGATTTCTTAAAATATGAAAAACAGCACGGAAAAAGGTTTCCCTATTCCGTGCTGTTTTGCCAATTAATTGACCATGGAATTATCTTCGGGAAAATCTATGTCAGGAAAACCTAACAAGTCATCCTTTTTTATTGATTTCATAAGCCGAAGAATAAGGCAAATGGTCGAGCCAGCAGAAACCAATGTGGCTCCTGCTAAAACAATTTTGAAAAACAATTTTACATTTTTCAAAATAGTTACCTCCCCTCTAAACGAAGAAATAGCCATTACTGACTACTATTACACCCACTTGGGGCTAATTGTCAACAAAATTATAGCACATTTTACATAAAAAAGCAAATAGAAAAAAGAAAGGAAAGTAAAAATAATGAGAATTATAGATATTATAGAGAAAAAAAGAGAAAAGCAAGAACTAACCAAGCAAGAAATTGAATACTTTGTAACCCAATATACCAATGGAAACGTAAAAGACTACCAAGCTTCAGCACTTGTCATGGCAATCTTTTTAAATGGAATGACAGACCAAGAAACCACATACCTAACACTTGCCATGGCAAACTCTGGAGAAATACTAGACTTATCCACATTAGGCGAAACAATTGTGGACAAGCACTCAACAGGAGGCGTCGGAGACAAGGTTTCTATTATTTTATTACCACTTGTTAGTTCTTTGCGGTGTACCAGTAGCCAAAATGTCAGGAAGAGGACTAGGCTTTACTGGTGGAACAGTAGATAAATTAGAAGCCATACCAGGTTATCAAACAGCAGTAGAAATGAAGCAATTTATCAAAAATGTAGAAGAAATTGGAATTAGCATGATTTCACAAACATTAAACCTAGCACCAGCAGACAAAAAATTATATGCGTTAAGAGATGCCATTTCTTGTGTAGAAAGCATTCCCTTAATTGCTTCTAGTATTATGAGCAAAAAAATAGCAAGTGGAGCGCAAAAAATCGTATTAGATGTAACCGTTGGAAAAGGAGCCTTCATGCAAAACATTGAGGATGCAAGAAAATTAGCAACCACAATGATTGAAATAGGAAAACTAGCAAATCGAGAAACTATTTGTGTCTTAACCAGTATGGACGAACCATTAGGATGGGCAGTAGGAAATGCACAAGAAGTAGTAGAAGCTGTAAAATTCTTAAAAGGAGAAATGCCAGAAGATTTAAAACAAGTAGTACTAACCTTAGGAAGCTATATGATAAAACTAGCAGGAAAAGGAGATAATTTAGAAGAAAACAAAAACAAATTACTAGAAAATATACAAAATAAAAAAGCATATCAAAAATTTTTAAATTTAGTAGAAAGACAAGGGGGAGACATTTCGTATATCGAGGACTTAAACAAACTACCAAAAGCAAAATTTATAGAGCCTGTATATAGTAATGAAGTTGGCTATATCCGGAGAAATCAATAGCAAAGAAATTGGAAAATTAGCAAGCTATTTAGGAGCAGGAAGAAACAAAAAAGAAGATGTAATTGATCCAAGTGTAGGAATAGTATTAAACAAAAAAGTAGGAGATAAAGTAAACACACGGAGATACGCTAGGTTTTATTCATGCAAATTGTCAAGAAAAATGCCAAGAAGTAAAAGAACTTTTAAATAAAATTATTAAAATTTCAACCCAAGAAGTAAAAAAAGAAAAAGTAGTACTAGAAATCATAAAATGAAGACGAAAATTTTGGAAATGTCACGAAAAGAATTGAAAACTTGACAAAATATGATATAATAGTAAGTAGTAAATAAAAAAAGAAAGGCGGAAAATCAAATGAAAAACAAAGAAAATAAAACAAAAAATTTTGACAAAAGTAAAATATTCGTAAAAATTATGGCAGGTGTATTAGCCTTATTAATGGTAGCAGGAACAGGAGTAACACTTGTATATGCACTAATGGCATAGCCAATAAAAAACGCAAAAGAATAGGAGAAACCAATGGTAATCAATTTAGGAATGAACTGGGAAAATTTTTATAAAGACAATATCATGTCATACATCAAATCATTGCAAGCAAATCCACTAGAACTAATTACACTATTATTAGACTTAGCAATTGTGATATTTTTATTATATTGTTTTTTAAAAATGGTAAAAGGCTCTAGAGCATGGCAACTAATTAAGGGAATTGCCCTTTTAATTATTGCAACTTGGATAAGCGGATTATTTAATTTAAGAATTTTAAACTGGATTTTAACAGGAATCATGAATTTGGGAGTCATTGCCATTATCGTTATCTTCCAGCCAGAATTAAGAAGAGGATTAGAACAATTAGGAACCAATAAATTAACGAGATTTTTTGGAATTGACAAAGATGTATCAACCAAAACCAAAGAAGATATTTATAAAATAGTAATTGCAGCAACAGAATTGTCCAAAGCAAAAACAGGAGCATTAATCGTAATTGAAAGAGATATCAAAATACAAGATATTATCGCAACAGGAATTTCTATGGAAGCAGAAGTATCACCACAATTATTAGTCAATATCTTTGAACCGAAAACGCCATTACACGACGGAGCAGTTATCATTTCTGGCAACAAAATTGCAGCAGCAGCTTGTATGTTACCATTAGCAGATGACAAAGATATAGCCAAAGAATTAGGAACCAGACATAGAGCAGCAATAGGCATATCCAAAGAAGCAGACAGTATTGTTGTAATTGTATCAGAAGAAACTGGAAAAATGTCAGTGGCAAAAGATGGAACCTTAATTGCGGATGTAAGAGAAGATGTATTAAAGAAGATTCTAATTAGTAACATAGTAACCAAAAGATTTACAGCTGAGAAAAAAGAAAGAATGGAAAAAGCCAAGAAAATGAAAGAAGAGATAAAAAAAGAAAATAAACAAGAAAGCAAATAAAGTCGCTTTAAATAGCGACTTTTGTTTATAAGGATAGAAAAACGAAGGGAGAGTAAGCCATGAGAAATATAAAACTAACCATAGAATACGACGGAAAAGAATTCAATCGGTTGGCAAAAACAGCCCAATAAATTAAATATACAAGGAACTATAGAAAAAGCAATTGAAAGAATAACTGGTGAAGAAATAGAGTTATTTGCCTCTGGTAGAACCGATAGTGGAGTACATGCCCTTCGGACAAGTGGCAAACTTTAAAACCAATTCTAACATTCCGATTGAAAAATTTGCGATTGCAATTAACAGTAATTTAAAAAAATCAATTATCATAAAATCAGCTGAAGAAGTAGACGAAAGATTCCATAGTAGACTATCTTGCAAAAAAAAGACATATCGATACATTATAAATAATCAAGAAATAGGAACAGCCCTTTATCGTAATTTAGAAACCCATATTCCACAAAAATTAGAGGTAGAAAAAATGAAACAAGCCATCCAATTTTTAGAAGGAGAGCATGACTTTAAAGCCTTTAAAGCAAGTGGAACTAGTTCCAAAAGTAGTGTAAGAACAATCTATCAAGCAAAAGTAGAAGAAAAACCAGAAGGAAGAATCTGGATAGAATTAACAGGAAATGGTTTTTTATACAATATGGTAAGAATTATAGCAGGAACCTTAGTAGAAGTAGGTTTAGGAAATATAAAGCCAGAAGAAATAGCAAGTATAATTGAACAAAAAGATAGAAATAAGGCTGGAAAAACCTTGCCACCACAAGGCTTATACTTAGTAAAAGTAGAATATGAAAACCATTAACAAAAACAGCAATGTTGCATAAAATATAGTAAAAAAGGAAAGGAAGAGGAAAAAATGAACACTTTACTTATATTTTTTGCATTACCAATTGCTGTTATTATTATTTCGATTGCTTTGCAAAAAATTCTAAAATGTCCGGCACTAGTAGCTGCCATCATATTTGCTATTTTTTTAATTGTAACTTTTATTGTAAATAACTTGAATTTTTTAATTGCAGCAATCGTATATGCTATCATTAGCTTTATTACTGCCTACATAACTTGTTTCATTGGAAGACTGCTTGCAAGAATAGGAAATATAGGATGTTGTGATAGAAGAAACCCATGTGGTTGTAGAGAAGACAATGGACGAAATAATGACGTACTAACGATTAGTAATGTACAAAATGATAATTCGGGTTGTGGTTGTCAACAAAATGACAATGGCTGTACTTACCAAATTAGTAATTTAGATGGTTTAAGTGCAAGAATTAATATTATTCCAAATAATAATTGTAACAATAATAATAACAGTAATGGCTGTTGTAGGAGAAGATAGTAAGAAGGTAATTTTGGGGGCTTAATTGCTCCTTTTTATAATGTTGAGAATTTGTACATAGCTAAAACACAAAAGTTTGTTAAAAATAGTAGAAAAATTTAAGTTTTTAGTGTATAATGCTAATAGAGTAATAACACTTTAAGATAGGTGAATAAATGAAAGACGAATATTTAATAAAAATAGACGAACCAAGAATTCAAGAAACATGTGATGCTTACTTTAAATGGAAAGACTTAAATACATATGTTAAAAGCTTAGTATCAAGAGGAATTAATATGCCAGATGCAATAAGTGAACCTATGGGTTGCTATTGTTTAAACCTTCTTTGGAATAAAAGTTCAGGAGGAGATGCGAAATCTCTTGATGGCAAAAAAATAGAGTTTAAAGAGATCGGAAGAGCACACGTCTGAACTCCAGTCACAATGCCTCATC
>CAMSQT010000085.1 GCA_947062645.1 uncultured Clostridium sp.
ATCTACACTCGATCCAACACTCTGTCCCTACACGACGCTCTTCCGATCTTAGTAATTTTTTCTTTCTGGTAATGTCTCCTCCATAGCATTTGGCAAGTACGTCTTTTCTCATGGCTGATATGGTTTCTCTTGCAATAATTTGTCCTCCAATAGCTGCTTGAATGGGTATTTTGAATAGTTTTCTTGGAATGACGGTTTTTAGTTTTTCTACCATTTTTTTACCTCTATCATAAGCGCTATCTTTATGGACGATAAAGCTTAAGGCATCGACTGGTTCGCCATTAATATGAATGTCTAGTTTTACTAAGTTGGATTTTCTATATTCTTTAAATTCATAGTCTAGTGATGCATATCCTTTTGTTTTTGATTTTAGGTTATCAAAAAAGTCATAAATTATTTCGTTTAGTGGCATTTCATAGACTAAGGTTACTCTGTTTTCGTCCAAGTATTTCATATCAATATAGACGCCTCGTCTTCTTTGACATAGTTCCATGATGTTTCCTACATAGTCTTTTGGTGTTAAGATGTTGGCGGTTACAAATGGTTCTTCTATATAAGATATTTCTTGTGGTTTTGGTAAGTCCTCTGGATTGTATAGTTCGATAATTTCTCCATCGGTTTTATACACTTTATAGATAACAGATGGTGCCGTGGTTATTAAACCTAAGTCAAATTCTCTGTCTAACCTTTCTTCTATAATTTCTAAATGCAATAAGCCTAAAAATCCACAGCGAAATCCAAAGCCTAAGGCTGCTGATGTTTCTGCTTCATATTCTAAAGCAGCATCGTTTAGTTTTAATTTTTCTAATGCTTCTTTTAAGGCTTCATACTGGCTACCATCGATTGGATATAAACCACAATATACCATTGGCGTTACTTTTTTGTACCCTTTTAATGGCTCGCTTGCTGGATTGTTTTTTAAGGTGATGGTATCTCCTACATGGATGTCTGCTAAATTTTTGATGCTAGCTGCGATGTATCCTACTTCTCCTGCTTTTATTTCATTGGTTGGCATATACGATCCTGGAATAAAGTTTCCTACTTCTGCTACTGTAAACGTTTTGTTGGTTGCCATTAGTTTGATTTCGTCTCCTACTTTTACGGTTCCATCCATTACTCTAACGTAAGCTACAGCACCTTTATAATTATCGTAATAAGAATCAAAAATCAAACATTTTAGTTTGTCTGTTTCGTTTCCTTTTGGGCTTGGTAAATCAGTTACGATTCTTTCTAATACTTCTTCTACATTTAATCCTGATTTGGCCGAAATACAAGGAGCATCCTGAGCAGGTATTCCAATAATATCTTCTATTTCTTGTTTTACTTCTTCTATTCTTGCGTTTGGCAGGTCAATTTTATTTAAAACTGGTAATATTTCTAAGTTGTTGTCAATTGCTAAGTAGACATTTGCTAATGTTTGTGCTTCTACCCCTTGACTGGAGTCCACTACTAAAATCGCTCCATCACAGGCTGCTAAGCTTCTTGATACTTCATAATTAAAGTCTACATGCCCTGGGGTGTCGATTAGGTTTAAGGTGTATTCTTGTCCATCTTTTGCTTTGTAAATCATGCGAACTGCTTGAGATTTTATGGTGATGCCTCTTTCTTTTTCGATTTCCATGTTGTCTAAGACTTGGCTTTCCATTTCTCTTTTGGATAATACGCCTGTCATTTCGATTAAGCGGTCTGCTAAGGTAGATTTTCCATGGTCAATGTGGGCTATGATACTAAAATTTCTAATGTGTTCTTGTCGATTATTCATTCTTTTCTCCTTTATCAAGGCTTTTATACTTGCTATTTTAACATAAAAAAATAAAAACCACAATAGCTTAATTGTAGTTTTCTAGGCCATGACACAAATTGTATACTTGGTTGTATCCCAAAGCTTGTAAAATCTTCTGTGCTTTTATTCCTCTATGACCTGTACTGCAATAAACAATAATGGTTTTTGTTTTATCTGACAAAATTTGACTAGCATTTTGCTTCATTTCATATTCTGGCAATAAAATTGCATTTTCTAAATGCCCCTCTTGGAATTCTTGTGGACTTCTAACATCCACTAATATGGCTCCTTGTTTAGCCTTTTTTTCTAACTGTTCCCAATTAATTTCCATCGGCCCACAACACCTATTTCTATTTTTTATATATCCTAATCGTCGTATCATCGTTTTTCCCCTTTTTATTTTACTTCTTTATTTATTATATGCTTTTTCCTCTTTTTTCGTTATTTTTCCACATTTACTTTTTAAGTTATCCACACTTTTTATATTGTTATTTTCCGTTTTGTTTTTTACAGGTTTGTTACAATTTTGTTTCGTTTCTATTTTGATTATTTTTTTGTTGCATCTTAAAATTACATTTTTTTAGCTTTTCTCCTAATTTTTACACTGTTTTGTTACAGTAATGTTACAAAATCGTTACAATTATGTTTTCTTTCTTGTTTTATGTATCCTATTTTTTTGTTTTTGTTCTTTCTTGTGTTTTTATCTTTTCGTGTGGAAACTGTGGATAACTTTGTGAATAACTTATAATTCTTAAGTTTCGTTCACAAGTTGTTCACATTTTTGTTTGGTTACAATAATGAATTGACTTTTTATTTATGTTTGATACTTTTTATGTGTACCCTATTTTTGTTTGTTGGTAAAATTTTAAAAAATCCAGATTAGCTAAAATTTAAGCTTTTCTGGATTTCTATCTTTCCTATCATAAACATAATTACTATTCTATTTTTCTTCTTGCTTTTCGTTTGGTTGTCTTTCTTTGTTGTCAATAGTTACAACATTTGTGTCAAAATTGTAAGTAATTCCTTTATCTATTTTTAATTCTTCTTTAAATGTTTTTTGGTTATCTTGTTTTTCGATTTGTTCTAACATCTTGTTTTGTGCTTCTAGCCCATATTTTTCTTCTAATTCCTCCATACTTAAGGTTGGTTCTCTAAAACTTTTGATGTAATCTACTGGATATTCTTCTAATCCCTTTATTCCTGTTAGTATTCCATCTCCAATAAAGCTTTTATAACAGATTTCTTCTTTACTCTGTTCATTAAATATTATTATTTTACCATCTTTATAAACGCCAAGGCACAGGTTAGTAGGGTCTATTAATAATGTCACATTGTCTTTTTCAATGTCAATTGCAACTAAAGCATGATTTATCATTAAGAATCTTTGTACTATTTCTTTAGCTGTTATTTTTTCTCTATTAATGTTTTCCATTTTTTCTTTGATTAAAAAAGAATTACTAAGTAAAGAGTTTTCTTTTTCCCTTTTCTGTTCTTTTCCTTCCTCATCATAATAAATAGTTGTCAATGTTCCATTTTTAAGAAGAGTCCTTTTTTCTATTTTTCCGTCATAATAGAATATTGTTCTTTCACTATCTCTATCAGCAACTTTTCGTGAAGTAACTTGTCCTGTTTTATCATACCCTATAGCTGTATAAAACATCTTATTCTTTTTATTTTCTTCTGTCAAATTTCCTTCTTTATCATAAATTTTTTCTTTCTTTTCATTTCCTTTTGTTTCTGTTATGATTTTTTCATAAGCAAATTCTTCTCCATCACTATACCATGTTATCTCTTTTTGATTTTCTTCCTCTATTTGCTTTTTAGTAATATTCCCATCTTCTGCATAATTAAATATAATGATTTTGTTTCCTTCTTGTATTATTTTTTCTTGCAACTTTTCATTATCATATACTTTTGCTATTCCCTGTTTAATGTTTATTCTTTGATTTCCTTCTATTGCATTATGTTCTATGTTATTAGGTATTAAATCTCCTTCTTCCATATATACAGTAACAATTCTAGCATTATATAAGGGATTGATTTCATTATATTTATCTGCAGTATAAGCTGCCATATTTCGACAAACTCCTATTCCTTCTTCCCCCATCATATCCATTCCTAAATATCCTTTTGCATTTATTTTTGGCTCTCCATACCCTTTAATTGTTTTATGCATATCGTTCATGGTTCGCATTATAATTTCCATGTCGCTTTGAGAATTTATATCAAATGCTTTGGCATATTCTTTCAATTCTTGCCCGATAT
Source organism: uncultured Clostridium sp. (assembly GCA_947062645.1). GTDB lineage: Bacteria > Bacillota > Clostridia > TANB77 > CAG-508 > CAG-269. The sequence continues at coordinate 4,049 of CAMSQT010000085.1, forward strand.
TCATCTACTTTCTTTCGAGCTTCTATTTGAGCTTTTATTTGTTCTGTGACAGGTTGTCCTAAAAAAAGGATTGCCTCTCCTCCCAAAAGCAACCATAACCAATATCTTTTTAAGTTATGTAATATTTTTTGTTTTAATGATGGTTTTTCTCCTACTTCGTTTTCTATATCTTTTTCAAATACTTCTTGTGGACTTTCCCCATATTTTACATAGATATCTAAATATTTCCCCTCTTGTTTTAATTGTTTTATATCTTGTTTTTTATAATTTCTAGAAACATATTGTCGAAAATAATATGGCCCATATTCTTTATAAATCTGCTCATATTCTTTTTTCTTGGCTAATTGTTTTACTTGCTTCTTTATTTCTTTTTTATCCATACTTCTTATCCCCCCTATTTAAAAAACGTCCAATATACAATGGCTACTATCTCCAATATCGTAATAAATGGAAATCCAATCACAAAATTTAGTTTTTGAGTCTTATGACGAAACGTATACATACCAGCAATTGTTCCAATTCCACCACCCAAAGCTGTTACAATAAATAACGTCTTTTCTGGAATTCGCCAAGAGCCTTTTTTAGCCTTTTTCTTATCTAGCCACATGATAAAAAAGCCAAAAAGATTGATGGCTACAAAATATAATATAATATTTTGCCATGAAAATATTTCTTCTATATTAACATTTGTTTGTTTTACAGGCATTTTCTTTCTCTCCTTTGTATTTTGTTTAAAAATCAAAATCTAAATAAGCATATTTTTTTGTGGTAAAATTTTTAGCTTTATTAATTTCTTCTTTTGCTACCATTGATATTTTGCTAACTCGTACAAATTCACTTCCTTGTCTTACTAATGGATTGATATATCGAATTTTAGCATTATTAATACTAACGTAGTATTTTCCTTTTGGTTTTGTATCACTTTCTTTTATTTTAGTTGCATTTTTCCATATAGCAAAATTTTTCGCAATATTATTAATTGAACAGTTTTCAATTTTTTCTATGATTTGTGCTTCTGTTAAATGGTATAAATCTTTTTTAGTTATTAACTTTTCTTTTTCCATTACTTTCATAATATCTGCTAAAAATTGCATAGAGAATTTTGAATTCTACTATTTTTTCTTCATTGGTTTGAATTTCAATGTCTTGATACATTCTTTTTACTTCTTCTAAATCCCATAATGACACACATGCACCCAAGCCATTAGCAAGAGTATACTCTAATCTATCACTAGAAAGCTGTGGTGTATCATTGTCGGCAATGGGATAGATATGATAGTCTTCGATTTCGGCTAATTCTATCCTATCTTCTGCTAATTGCTTCCTAATTTCTGGTGAACTGCTAATCATTTGACTGGTTAATTCTTCGGTTGTTTCTTGTTTTTCATAATCGCCTTCCATATAGTCAATGGTATGTTTGAATGCTGGTGTGGCAATGTCATGAAATAGCCCTGCTAACGTCTGTTTTTTATCTTTCGTAAAATTCCATATAATTAAGGCTACACCTATACTATGGTCTAGGCTTGAATACCAAAATTCATTGTGAAACATTTTAGAATAAAAGGTTCCACAGGTTGTACTAATTTTTGCTTGCTTTTGCATGGGTGGTGCTTCTATATATGAATTTAAAAATTTTGGTATTCCTTGTGGTGATAATATTTTAAAGTATTCTTGTAATTGTGGAGTTAGTTTTTCTATATAATTTTTCACTTTTCTTACTATTTTCCTTTTATTATTTTCTCTAATTTAAATTTTATATTATGTTTTATACTTTGTCAACTTATGTGCAATTGGGGACGTTTCTT
>CAMSQT010000086.1 GCA_947062645.1 uncultured Clostridium sp.
TGAGGCATTGTGACTGGAGTTCAGACGTGTGCTCTTCCGATCTCAATTAAAGAAGTATCTGGAACTAGTAATCCAAATATAGGAACACCAGAAACAGATAAAACAAATCAAACAAATGGAAATACAACTGCAAATACAGCTGCAAATACAAATAATACAAACACAGCAGGAAATACCACAGCAGGTTCTGGAAATACTACAAATTCTAATGTAGTTAGATAAAAAGGAGTGTAATATGTCAAAAAAAATTATAAAAGAAATTACCATTTCATTATTGTTATGTTTGGCAATTATCCTTTTATTAGGAATTTTACTTTATGATTATGTGCCAATGACAAAAACAATACCGAATCCGGTTTCTTATAGTACACCAGATAATGTAAAACAAGAATTGGCGCAAACACAAACGGTAGATGAAAGCCAAGTTATTATGACTTATGAAGTGGATTCAACAGATTTAAATAATTACAAGAATATACAAGATTATAAGCCAGGAAAGGCAAATCCATTTTCTTCTTTTGAACCAACTGAAAGCACAAATGGAACGAATACAACCAATAATAATTCTTCTATTGGTGGGACTACTAACAATGGAACCAGTAATGGAGGAGTAGTAAGTGGTGATACAGGTTCTACTAATACTAATAACACCGCAGATTCTGGAATAGCTGGAGAAGAAAATAAAACAACCACATCTGGAGGACAATTCTTCCAAGATAAGGGTACAAAATAATTCGTTATTAACGTTATATGAATGAAAAAAGGAAGTTCATATAAGAAAAAATATATTTTTATAAATCAAAAGAAAAGGAGGAAAAGAAACATGATGAAAAAACAAAACGGTATTACTTTAATCGCTTTAGTTATCACAATTATTGTATTATTAATTTTAGCAGGGGTGTCTATTGCTATGCTTACAGGAGAAAATGGCGTTTTAACAAAAGCAACTGAATCAACAACTAAAACGAAAGAAGGAGAAGTTGAAGAAGCAATTAAATTAGGCGTAGCTGAAATTATTGCAGACAATCAAGGGTTTCCAGTCGGAGGAATAAAAAGTTCAGATTTATCTACTTCTATTGCAAAAATGAATAATAATTACACTTTTTCAGCAACAGATGATACAGCTGAAGGAGTAATAAAAGTAGTAGCAACTCCAACAAAAGGTGATGATATAACACGTTATGTTCAAAAAACTTCAGGAAAAGTTTCAGAAACAAATACTTTCCCATCAACTGGTGGCGACACAGAAAATCCATAGTAAAACAGGAGATTTTTAATCAAAGAATAAATAGTAAATTAGCCATACGCACACAACGTGTGTATGGCTAAAATAAACAAGAAAAGGAAAAAACATGAATCTAAACCTTATACTATATACACTAATATTTATCATAGGATGTCTATTTGGAAGCTTTTATACTTTAGCCATCCATAGAATTCCCAAAAGACAAGACATCATACATACCCATTCATACTGTCCTAATTGCAATCACAAATTAGGCTTTTTAGACTTGATACCAATTATTAGTTATATAGGATTAATGGGTAAATGTAGATATTGCAAAGAAAAAATAAGACCAAGATATCTAATCTTAGAAATTTTATCTGGAGCATTATTTTTGCTATTAGCCATCTTAATAGGCTTAAATATGGAAACCATAACACTAGCAAAAATCATAGAATTTGGTTTTATCATTTTATATGTAACCTTTGTTATTCTTATATCTGGAATTGACAGAGAAAATCGTAAAATGGACAAATTAGTATCTGTTTATGGAATTGTAATATCTATTATGTATATGTTATATCTATGCATAGTAGAAAAAACTGGTATTTATAGATATGGTATATACATGGTGTTATACATTATTGTATTACTATTAGACACCATTACCTTAAGAAAATATGCAAAAAACAGTTATGTAACAGGCATTTTATTAACCATCATAACTATGGTGATTTTCACAGGAGTATATATTACAGAAAATGCAATCATATTTACCTTACTTGCCATTTTCTTGTATATGTTAATGTGGAAAATAAAAGAAAGAAAAAAGAGAAACAAAAAACCAGAAGAACAAATAGAAGCAAAATTAAGCATAGGATTTTTCTTAGGGACTTTCAACATTTTAATGGTATTACTTGTTTTATTTATGACAAACAAAGGAGTTTAGAATGAAGCTAAAAAGCGAAAAAGGATTTACGGGAATTGATATAGCAATCGCTGTGGTGGTATTATTTATCTTTGTATCCATCATAGCCATGTTATCGTATTCTATTAACAGTTCTGCCAAAGAAATTGACTTAAAAAGCGAAGCAACAGCCATTGCTGTAGAAGAAATAGAAAAACTAAAAAATAAAACTTTTGACGAAATAAGCCAAATGCAAGAAATATCCCAAGAAGAGATGACAGATATTGGTAAGGAGGGCTTTTATAAAACCATAACCATAAAAGACTACAGTGAAATTGTCGAAGGAAAAGTTCCAGGACTGGTAAAACAAGCAACAGTCACAATTTCTTATCAATTTAAAGCAGAAGAAAAAAAAGTAGAACTATCAACCATATTTTCAAAGGAGAATTAACATGAAAAGTCAAAAAGGAATTACTCTTACTTCATTAACAGTTTACATCATTGTTATGACAATTGTAATAAGTGTGGTAGCTTTTATTAGTACCTACTTTTATAAAAATGTAGATTCTTTATCCAATGACATAAATCCTTTAACAGAATACACAAAATTTAACAGCTTCTTTAGTGACGAAGTAAACCATAACAATATCAAGATATTAGAATGTAAAGAAAATTATGTAGCATTTGACAATGGCGTACAATATACGTTTGTATTAGAAAACAAAGCCATTTATCGAAACCAAATAAAAATTGCAGAGGATATAGAAATGTGCAAATTTGAATACACCATGAAAAATGCAAAAGATGTAATAACTGTTACAATGAAATTAGGAAACGATACAAAAACAGTAGACTACACCTTAAAGAAATAGTAATTTTAGGTAATTTCCAAAAAACCAACAAAATAAAACAAAAAAATAGTATAATAAAAAAGAAAGCAAAAGAAAAAAATGCCGTAAAAGCAAAGAAAGGAAGGTAGGAAAATGGACGTTAAAAAAAGACAACCAATAGGAGTTGAGCTAGTAAAAAGAGGAATTGTAAAAGAAAAAGATATCGAAAATGCTTTGCAATATCAAAGAGAACATCCTGATAAAAAATTAGGAGATATCTTAAATATACTACAAGTCTGTGATCCCAATGTTTTAATTGAAGCAATTGGAGATATTATAGGAGAAAAAGGAATCTTATTAACAGGTGATAAAATAAAAGTAAAACTAACTGACTATTTTTCTTTAGATGTGGCACAAAAGAATAAAGTAGTTCCTTTTGAAATATCTGCTGGAAAAATTAAAGTATGTTTTGCCAATACCGTAAATACCAAAAATATAAATGCTGTTAAACTATTGCTATTAAACAAAGGCTTAGTCATGGATAGCTATATTACTTTCGAAAATGACATTGATAGAATTTTAAAATCACTAGAAGGAGAAGTAACAACAGATTTTGAAGTAGCAAGTGAAAATAACGATACGGCAATAGGATTAGTTGATAGTATTATAAAAACTGGAATAAAAAGAAGAGCAAGTGACATCCATATCGAACCAATGGCAGACCAATTAAGAGTAAGATACAGAATCGATGGAGAGTTATTTACAGCAGCTAAAATTAAAAAAGAGAAACAACAACAAATTATCCGGAAGATTAAAAGCAATCTCTAATATGCACCAAGAAAAGCAAGAAGCACAAGACGGAAGAATTTTAATGTATGAAGACTATAACATTCGTGTATCTTCTCAACCAAATGTCTATGGCGAAAAATTCGTATTAAGATTATTAAAGAAAAATGAGAACATCAAAAATATTTTTGAATTAGGTTTCCCAGGAACCGAAGAAAACCTAAGAAAAAGTATTCAAAAGAAAAATAGTATTACCATCATTGCAGCACCAACAGGAGAAGGTAAAACAACAACCCTATATAGTATTATGGATTACTTAAACAGCCCAGAAATCAATATTACTACTATTGAAGACCCAGTAGAAATTAGAATTCAAGGCTTAAACCAAATTGAAATTGATGAGCATAAATCTTCTTTTTCAGGAGCATTAAGAACCGTTTTAAGACAAGACCCAGATATCATATTAGTAGGAGAAATAAGAGACACCGAAACAGGAGAAATTGCTATCCAAGCAGGACAAACTGGACACTATGTATTATCTACTATCCATACCATAGATAGTGTAGAAGTAATCACCAGATTAAGAAAAATGGGACTATCTAATTACGATATTTCTAGTACTTTAGCAACCGCTATTTCCCAAAGACTAGTAAGAAGAATCTGTCCAAAATGTAAAAAAGAAAGAAAATTTACAGAAGAAGAAAAGAAAATGATAACAGCCATTGGGGAAAAATACAATATAAAATTTGATGTTAGTGGAAAAACTTATGATGCACCAGGTTGCAAACATTGTAATAACACAGGATATTATGACAGAATTGGAATTTTTGAAGTCCTAAACTTAACTGACGAAATTAAAGAAGCTGTTATGAATGGAAAATCTAGTTTAGAGATTCGAAAAATTGCCTTAGAGCAAGGCTATGAGCCATTAGCGATAGACGGAATTAGAAAAGCTATTAATGGTTATACGACCCTAGAAGAATTAAATAAAAGATTATTAATTTTCTAACAGAAAACAAAGGAGGAAATTATGAACTTAGATAAAATATTAGACGAGGCAATGAAGCTAGATGCTTCAGACGTACACCTAATTTGTGATAACAAACCAATGCTTAGAATTGCAAGAAAGTTAGTTCCTGTACCAAATAGTAAGGTACTAACACCAGATGATATGACAGAGTATTATGATTATTTAGTACAAGGGAATGTGGAAAAAGACGAAGTATTTAATAACACTAGGAAACTAGACATGTCTTATGAATACAAAGATATCCGTTTAAGAGTTAATATTTCTTTGTCAGACGATGTTCCCCTATGTACCCTAAGACTTATCAAAAATGATTTACCACCCTATGAATCTTTAGGTGTACCAGACATCGTAAGAAGAATGACTTACCAACCACAAGGATTAATTTTGGTTACCGGTAAGACAAACTCTGGTAAAAGTACAACCTTAAATGCTTTGATTAATCATATCAATGAAAACCAAAATAAAAAAATACTAACCTTAGAAAATCCAGTAGAATACAAACATCATTCTAAAAAATCTTTAATTGTCCAAAAAGAAATTGGAAAAGGAAGAGACAGCTTGACCTTTAGCGATGGTGTTAAAAACTCTTTAAGAGAGGACTGTGATATTCTAGTTATTGGAGAGATTCGTGATAAAGTAACCATGGAAGCTGCCATTGAAATGGCAGAATCTCGGACACTTAGTAATTGGAACCCTTCATACAAAATCTTGTGCGGAAACCATTGACAGAATGATAAACTTCTATGAAGTAAGAGATCAAGCTAGTGTAAAATATTTGTTATCAGCTTTATTAAAGCTTGTTGTATCGCAAAGATTATTACCAGGAAATGATGGAAAGCTAGTATTAGTTCCAGAAGTAATGGTAGTAGACAATATTGTAGCAGGTATTATTCGTAAAGAAAAATTAAGTGTATCTGAAATAGAAGATGCCATTCAAAGTAATTTAGAAAAAGGAAGCATTGGTTTAATTAATTCTTTAGCAGAATTATTTGTACAAGATAAAATCACATTAGAATTAGAGATCGGAAGAGCACACGTCTGAACTCCAGTCACAATGCCTCATCT
>CAMSQT010000087.1 GCA_947062645.1 uncultured Clostridium sp.
ATGAGGCATTGTGACTGGAGTTCAGACGTGTGCTCTTCCGATCTTCTTGTCCTGTTGGCGTTCCATTACTCGCAAAAGTATAACGGTTCAAATTAATTGTCTTGCTTCCTTCTGAATAATTTACTTTTCCTACTGGTATCCACACAAACTGACTTCCTTTTGTTGTTGTCGTTCCTGCACTTACGTCTTCTATTACAACGCCTTTGGTTACATCAGTTCCTGAATCTTTTGCTAGTTTAAATCCGGCTGGTATTTTTATAATGTTTTCATATTCATCTTTAATGGTTGTTTCACTATCATTGCTTAACACCTCACCTTTTTCAATTGCCTCTCCTAGTGTCGGAGGGTCAGTAGGTGTTGGTGGATTTGGTGTGTCCCCTCCTTCGGGTGGGGTTGAAGAATCTTTTTGTTCTTGTGACCAAATTGTAATTGTATCATTGTTTTTTCCATAATAAATTACACTATACTTCTCATTTTCTTCTTTTAGTTTATAAACATCTATCTCTCTAGAACCATTTCCTAATGCCGTTTTGTTTCCTAATAATTTTTCTATTTGTACAATACCCTCATCATTAATATATTTCTTTTCTATTAAAAACTCCCAAAAAGATTTTAATTCAGTATTTTGTGTTGTGGTTTCCGCTAATTTGATTATTCCAGTTGTTGCTAGTTTTTTTACTTGTTTTATTGCCCCTTTGTTTTCTGTTAATAACGTCATTTGGTATTCTGTGTAGGCTAGGTTCATAGCCTCTTTTACCTGTGCATGTGATTGCTCCTCTTTAGTCATATTTGCTTTTGTCAAAATCCCATTTTCTCCTGTTAATGTTGCAATACTTACTCCTGCTAAAATTAATAAAACAATAATCGTTATTACTAATGCAATTAAAGTAATACCTTTGTTAGTTCTTATGTTATTCATTTCAATTCCTCTCTTTCTTTTGTTTGTTAGTATTTCCTATTTTATATAATAGTATCCTTCTTTTTTCATTTGCATTTTATCAAAAAGGAAGAATTAAGTCAACTTGCTGTATTATATTTTAATTAATATAATAACTTTTTCAATCAAGATAATTAAACTTTTATTTAGAAATTTCTACAAAAAGGTTGTATTTCTTTGAATTTATGTTATAATATTATGGAAATCATTTAAAAAAGGAGATTGGGTTATGATGAAAAACAAAATTTTTATAGGGATATTTTTATGTCTCATTTTGATGGCAAATGTTTCTTTTGCTTCTTACAAAACCGTTACTATGAGTGTAGTAGAAGAACCAATTTGCACTATACAATTAGGACAAAATTCAAAATTTGAAAAAAAATTAGTTGAAAAAGATTTGGCTAACAAAGAAGTAACATTGCAGTTACAAGTTACCAACAATGAAATCGCTGACAAACCAACAGGAGAAATTATGTTAGTATTAGACAATTCTGTTAGTATGAACAATCCTGTTTCTGGAAATGTAACAAGAAAAGAGTTGATTTTTGAAGCCGCTAAATCTTTAGTTTCTAATCTTTTAGAAGGAAATGATCAACTAAAAATAGGAATCGTTAGATTTTCTACAAGTATAACTGCAGAAGGAACCATGGATGATGCTTCTGTTGTTTCCCCATTAAGTAACGATGCCTCTGCCTTAAACAATGCCATTAACAGTATTGAAACAAATGGTCCTAGAACCAACTTACATTCTGGACTTTTATTAGCTAGTCAGCAGTTCACAAAGGAAGATACCAACAAATATATGATAGTTTTAACAGATGGTATTCCTAATGTTGCTGTTGATTATGATAAGATATATTATTCTGATGATGTCATTGCTAAAACAAATCAACAATTAAAAGCTATCGAAGCAAAAGGAATCGAATTAATTACTATGTTAAGTGGAATCAACGATGAAACAACTGTACCTACTACCACAACTAAAAATTTTGGGCAAATTATAAAAGAAGTATTTGGTACAGAAGCCAATCCAACTGCTGGTAAATTCTATTATGTAACAGATGCTGAAGTTGAAAAAACAATAAAAGAAGATATCTATCAATCTTTAGTACCAATTAAAAAATCTTTAAAAGACATTACCGTAGTAGACTATTTTCCAGAAGAAATTGTAAAAAACTTTGATTTTGCTTATGTTTCAAATGCTAATATTGGTACCATCTCTTCAAAAATAGACACTCAAAACAATTCTATTACATGGACTATTCCTGAATTAGCAAATGGAGAAACAGCTACAGTACAATATAAACTAAAATTAAAAGAAAACTTTGACAGTTCTATTATCAATAAAATATTAAATACAAATGAAAAAGTAGACATCGATTATACTGATTTTGATGGTAATAAACAAACAAAAACCTCTAACATTTCGCCAAAACTTTTACTAGAAGAGCCTCCCGCTAAACTACCAAAGGCAGGTACTTTATCTTTACTTTTAATTGGCTTTACTGCTTTAGCTACTATTTTGTTTGTCTATTCAATGGTTAAATTGATTATTGTTAATCATAAACTAAAATAAAACTTAGAGACAATTGGGGACGTTTCTTTATGTGAATAAAGAAACGTCCCCAATTGCACATTTAATTTAATTCTGCTTCTATTTTTAACAATCTATTATATTTGGCAACTCTATCAATCCTACAAGGCGCACCTGTCTTGATTTGGCCTCCATTTACAGCAACAGCAATGTCTGCTATGGTTGTATCTTCTGTTTCGCCAGAACGATGTGAAATAACGGTTTTATAGCCATTACTTTTTGCTAAATAAATGGTATCTAAGGTTTCAGTTAATGTTCCTATTTGATTTGGTTTAATTAAAATTGCATTTGCTATATTTTTTTCGATACCATTTCTTAATCGTTTTGGGTTGGTAACAAAAAGGTCGTCTCCTACTAATTGGACTTTATTTCCTATTTGGTTTGTTAGTTCTTTCCAAGAATCCCAATCTTCTTCTGCTAACCCATCTTCTACTGATACAATTGGATACTTTTCACATAAGTCTATTACATATTCAACCATTTCTTGTTTGGTTTTCATTTGTTTTGTTTTCCAAAAATAGTAACCTTCTTTTCCTATTTTTTGTGCTTCGTCATACATTTCGGTACTTGCTATATCTAGTGCTAGTACGATATCTCTTTTAGGTTCATATCCTGCTTTTTGGATGGCTTCTAATATTAAGTCTAAAGCTTGCTCTTCATTTTCTAAGTTTGGTGCAAAACCACCTTCATCACCTACTCCTACACTATAACCTTTTTCTTTTAATACTTTTTTTAGGGTGTGATATACCTCTGCTCCTCTTTTTAGTCTTTCTTGGAAGGTAATTTCTCCTATTGGCATAATCATAAATTCTTGGATACTTATATTGTTTTCACTATGTTTTCCTCCATTTAAAATGTTCATCATAGGGACTGGTAATTCTTTTGCTTGTATTCCACCAAGATATTGGAATAATTCCATGTTTAGAGATTCTGCTGCTACTTTTGCCACAGCTAAGGATACTCCTAATAAACTATTAGCACCTAAATTTGATTTATTCGGTGTGTCGTCTAGTTTTACTAACTCTTGGTCTATTTTTCTTTGTTCATATACATTCATTCCTATTATTTTTTTTGCTATTTTTTTGTTGACATTTTCTACTGCTTTTTGTACTCCTTTTCCAAAGTATCTACTTTTATCGCCATCTCTTAGCTCTACTGCTTCAAAGCTTCCTGTTGATGCTCCTGATGGAACAGATGCCACTCCTCTAAATCCTCCTTCTGTTACTACTTCTACTTGGATAGTTGGGTTTCCTCTTGAGTCTAATATTTCTAATGCCTTTACATCTACAATTTCTAAAAAATCTTTCATTTTTGTTTCTCCTTTCTTTCTTTTTTATTTTATCCATTTTTTTCTAATTTATTCTTGGTGTTATAAAAAGCGAACCTAAGATATTTTAAAATATCTTAGGTTCACTTAAAATTTACGAAGCCTTTTTATTTCTTAGTTCGTTAGCATATTGCAGACTCACTTCATTAACCTCTCCTGCAGAAATTCTTGCAATTTCTTCAATTACCTCTTTTTCTTGTAATAACTTAATTTGTGTTTTTGTTCTGTCTTGATAAATTTCTTTACTGATAAAATAATTATAATCTGCCATTGCTGCTATATTTGGTAAATGCGAAATACACATAACTTGATGACTATTGGAAATCTTTTTTAATTTATTAGCTACAGAATTTGCTGCTTTTCCACTAATTCCTGTATCGATTTCGTCAAACACTAATACTGGCATTTTGTCACTATCTGCTAATACTTTTTTGATAGCAAGCATCGTTCTTGACATTTCGCCTCCTGATGCTATTTTAGATAGTTCTTTTTCTTCTTCCCCTTTATTGGTTATAATGTAAAAAGTGACATTATCTTTTCCTGTTTTTAGATATTCGTTTTCTAAAAATTCTACTTTTACATTGATTTTAGCATTTTTCATTTCTAGGTCTTCTAATTCTTGATTGATTTTTTTGCTTAATTCGTTTGCTTGTTTTATTCTTATTTCATGCATTTGATTTGCTAATATTTTCATTTGCTCTTCAATTCCGTTTTTGTTTTGTTCTTAATTTTTCATTGTACTGTTCTAGGTTTTCAATATGCTCTACTTCTTCTTTTATGTCATTTTTGTATTTTATGATTTCTTCTACTGTATTTCCATATTTTCTTTTTAGACCATAGATTATATCTAATCTTTCTTCTGTTATGGTTCTTTCTTCTTCATTAAAATCCATATCATTTTTGTAGTTGTTTACATCTCTTGCTAGTTCTTGCAATTCATAATATATGCTTTTTAAACTACTGGATGCTTTTTCATACTTACTATCGATTTGTTCAATTTTTTCTAATGCTCTTATTGCCATACTGATGCTATCAATTGCATTTTCTGCAATTAAAGTATCTGCTTCTTGCAAGTTTTGGCTGATTTTTTCTGCATTGACCATGATTTTTCTTTTTTCTTCTAGTTGTTCTTCTTCGTTTGGCTTTAGGTCTGCCTCTTCAATTTCCTTGATTTGATATTGTAATAGGTCTAATTTTCTTTGTCTTTCTTTTTCATCACCAAAGTTTGCTTTTAATTCTTGTTTAATTGCACAATACTGCTCATATTGCTGTTTGTATTCTTGTTTTTTATCTAGTATTTTTTCGCCAATAAATCCGTCTAAATAGTTCAGATGCATTTTGGTTTCTAGTAGGTTTTGATTGTCGTTTTGTCCATGAATTTCAATAAATTCACTCATAAATTCTTTTAATTCATTAACTGTTACCATTCTTCCGTTGATTTTGCACATATTTTTTCCACTTAGACTGATTTCTCTTGATACTATGATGTTTCCATCGATTGCCTTTTCGTTTTCTGGCTCATACATACATAGTTCTACAAAGGATTGTGTTTCTCCTTTTCTTATCATTTCTTTGGAGAATCTTCCTCCTGATATGATTTGCATAGAGTCTATAATTAAGGTTTTTCCCGCTCCAGTTTCTCCTGTTAATACATTTAATCCTTGTCCTAAGTCTATCGTTATATCTTCTATGATTCCTATATTTTTTATGTGCATGGTTGTTATCATGTTATTTCCTCCTTATTTTTGTACTAAAAAAATGTTCGCTTTTATTGTATCGCCACTTTTTTAATTTGTCAATACTTTTTGCGAACATTTTTTCTTTTTGTTGTAATTATATTTAATTACCTTATTATAATTTTTCTATTTCTTCTTTTGTTAGTTCTGTTAATTCCATAATTTCTTCCATC
>CAMSQT010000088.1 GCA_947062645.1 uncultured Clostridium sp.
CCGAGATCTACACTCTAACCAACACTCTTTCCCTACACGACGCTCTTCCGATCTAGAATATATCAACACAGCAGAGCCAGTAGGATCAAATGCCTTAACCCAAAATCATGGACTAGAATGTAGCAGTGCAACCATTCGAAACGAGATGGCAGAACTAGAAAAAGGAGGATTTTTAGACAAAACCCATACCTCTAGTGGAAGAATTCCATCAGCCAAAGGATATCGTTACTATGTAGATGAACTACTAAACGAAAACGACATCAGCTTAGAAGAAATCAAATACATCAGTTACAAACTAGAAACCAAAGTAAACGAAATAGAAGACCTAACCAAAATAGCAGCCAACACCATATCAGAAGTCACCCATTACACAACCGTTTCCATAGGCCCCAAAACTACCACGCAGTTAATTGAAGAAATCAAATTTGTCTTATTAGGAAGTAGAATGATAATGGCAGTTATCCTAACAGATACTGGGTTAGTCAAAGAAACCATCATAAAATTTGACGAAGACATAACGGAAAAACAAGTACAAACCATGAACTACATGTTTAACAACAAACTAAAACATCAGCCAATCCAAACCATAGATAGACCGTTAGAAGAATACCTATATGACGAAATGACATATAGTGTTAATGTAATAAAACCAATCATAGAGCAAATCAAAAAAGTACTAGAAGAAGACAACAAAATTTACTTAGAAGGAACCAACAGAGCCTTTGATTTACCAGAATTCAATAGCTTAGAAGTAGCCAAAAATTTTATTAATATATTAGACACCAAAGAACTAGTAGCAGACATGTTGAACTCAGGATTTGCCGAAGACATCAATGTATATATTGGAGAAGAAAACGAAAAACAGGAATTAAAAGACTTTAGTGTGGTTACCTTTAAGCACAAGGTAAATGGGAAAGATTTAGGAACCATTGGCATTATAGGGCCAAAAAGAATGGATTACTCAAAAGTTATTTCTGTTATGAAATACATTAATAAAAAATTAAAAGAATTTGACTAGAAAGGAAAAGTGATAAAATGGAAGAAAAGCAAGAAAAAGAAATTTTAGAAGAAAAGCAAGAAGTAGAAAATGCAAAAGACATGGTACCAAAACAAGACTATGAAGAACTAGAAGATAGATACAAAAGAATATTAGCAGAATTTGAAAACTTCAAAAAAAGAAGTAGCAAAGAAAGAGAAGGACTATATAACTCTATTTTAGCAGATATAGTAGAAATTATTCTTCCTGTTGTAGACAATTTAGAAAATGCAGCCAAAGTAAAAACAGAAGACGAAGAATACAAAAAAGGAGTAGAATTAGTACTAAAACAATTTAAAGATGTTTTACAAGCTAAAGGAGTAGAAGAAATCAAAACAGTAGGAGAAACTTTTGACCCAGAGCTTCATGAAGCGGTTAGTAGCATTCAAGATGAAAATTTAGGAGAAAAAGAAATTGCAGAAGAATATAGAAAAGGCTATAAGATTGGAAGTAAGGTGATTAGGCATTCGATGGTCGTAGTAGCCAATTAAAGCAAATAAAAAGCAATAATAAAACAGTCATTAATTTTAAAGATAATTTCAAAACGGGGAGAAATTATCTAAAAAATAAATAAAAAGAAAAAACAAAGCGATGTTTTTTGACCCCGTCCCAAAAAACATCAAAAAGAAAGGAAGATTAAAATGGGAAAAATTATAGGAATTGACTTAGGAACAACCAATTCATGTGTAGCAGTAATGGAAGGTGGAGAACCAGTTGTTATACCAAATGCAGAAGGAAATAGAACCACACCATCTGTTGTAGCATTTTCAAACAATGGAGAAAGATTAGTTGGGCAAATTGCAAAACGTCAAGCAGTAACAAACCCAGATAATACCGTTATCTCTATCAAAAGAAAAATGGGAACTAACGAAAAAGTTAATATAGAAGGTGACAAATTCTCACCACAAGAAATTTCAGCTATGATTTTACAAAAATTAAAAGCAGATGCAGAAAACTATTTAGGACAAAAAGTTTCGCAAGCAGTTATTACTGTGCCTGCTTACTTTAGCGATAGCCAAAGACAAGCAACAAAAGATGCTGGAAAAATAGCAGGACTAGAAGTTTTAAGAATTATCAATGAACCAACAGCAGCATCACTTGCTTATGGAATGGATAAAGAGCAAGACCAAAAAATCATGATTTATGACTTAGGAGGAGGAACATTTGACGTTTCTATCCTAGACATTGGTGATGGTGTATTTGAAGTTCTAGCTACAAATGGTAATACAAAACTAGGAGGAGACGACTTTGACGAAGCAATTATCAACTACTTAGTTGACGAGTTTAAAAAATCAAATGGAATTGACTTAAAAACTGACAAAATGGCAATGCAAAGATTGAAAGAAGCAGCAGAAAAAGCAAAAATTGAATTATCTGGTGTACAACAAACACAAATCAACTTACCATTTATTACAGCAGATTCAACAGGACCAAAACACTTAGATATCAACCTAACAAGAGCAAAATTTGAAGAATTAATCCATGACTTAGTAGAAGCAACTGCAGGACCTGTTAACCAAGCTTTAAAAGATGCTGGATTAACACCAAATGAAATTCACAAAGTATTATTAGTAGGTGGTTCTACAAGAGTTCCAGCCGTACAAGAAGCAGTAAAAAGAATAACAGGAAAAGACGCAGACAGAGGTATTAACCCAGACGAATGTGTTGCTATCGGTGCTGCAATCCAAGGTGGTGTATTATCAGGAGACGTAAAAGACTTAGTATTATTAGACGTAACCCCATTATCACTTGGAATTGAAACTTATGGTGGTGTATTTACTAAATTAATCGAAAGAAATACAACCATACCAACCAAAAAATCACAAATCTTCTCAACCGCAGCAGATGGTCAAACATCAGTTGAAGTACATGTATTACAAGGAGAAAGAGAAATGGCTGCTTACAACAAAACTTTAGGAAGATTCCAATTAACAGGAATCCCAGCAGCACCAAGAGGTGTACCACAAATCGAAGTAACCTTTGATATTGACGCAAACGGAATTGTTCACGTATCTGCAAAAGACATGGCAACTGGAAACAGCCAAGATGTATCAATTACAGCATCTACTAACTTAACAGACGAAGACATAGATAGAGCTGTAAAAGATGCAGAAGCACATGCAGAAGAAGATAAGAAGAAAAAAGAAGAAATTGAAGTTAAAAATAATGCAGAAAGCTTAATCTACAACAGTGAAAAAACACTAACAGACTTAGGCGATAAAATTAGTGGAGAAGAAAAAGCAAAAGTAGAAACTGAAATTGAAAATACCAAAAAAGCAGTAGAAACAAACGACACGGAAAAAATTAAAGAAGCAACTGAAAAATTAACAAAAGTATTTTATGAAATGTCAGAAAAATTATACAAAGCAGCAAATCCAAATGGGGCAGCTGGGCCAGATGCTACTGCTGAAGCTAGTGCTGAACCAGAAAATAATGATGGTAATGTGTATGATGCTGACTATAAAGTAGAAGACGAAGATAATAAATAAAGGAGAGTCCAATGGCAACCAAAAGAGATTATTACGAAATATTAGGCGTAAACAAAAATGCAACAGACGACGAGCTAAAAAAAGCTTATCGTAAGCTTGCTAAAAAATACCACCCAGATGCAAATCTAGACAATAAGCAAGAAGCAGAAGCAAAATTCAAAGAAGTAAACGAAGCCTATGAAAACTTATCAGACCCACAAAAAAGAAGAATGTATGACCAATTTGGAACAGTAGATCCACAAGGATTTGGCGGAGCAGGTGGACCATTTGGTGGGCAAGGAGGTTACTATTCTTATAGTAGTAGTGATTTTGGAGACTTTGGAGATTTAGGAGATATCTTTTCCTCCTTCTTTGGAGGAGGATTTGGTGGAAGAAGCCAAGGAAGAAAGCAAACAGGACCACGAAAAGGTGCTGACTTAAATCTAGGGATGGACATCACATTTGAGCAAGCCTTTTTAGGAGTAGAAAAAGAAGTAATTATTACCAGAAATGATACCTGTGATACCTGCCATGGAACAGGAGCAAAACCGGGAACATCTAAAATGAAATGTACCACCTGTAATGGAACAGGTCAAGTAACAGCTGTACAAAATACGATTTTAGGACAAATGCAAACGAGAAGAACTTGTACCACTTGTCATGGAACAGGAGAAATTATCCAAGAACCATGTGAACATTGCCATGGAAAAGGAACCATAAGAAAACAACCAAAAATCAAAGTAAAAATTCCAGCAGGAATAGACGACAATCAAACCGTTGTACTACGAGGAGAGGGAGAACCTGGTAATCAAGGTGGGCCAAAAGGAGACTTATACATTACTGTTAGAATTAAAAGACACAGCATCTATACCAGAAAAGGAAACAATGTCCTATGCGAAGTACCAATCACCATTACCCAAGCAACCTTAGGAGCTGAATTAGAAATTCCAATGGTAGATGGTACGAAAGAAACCTATAAAATTCCAGAAGGGACACAAACAGGAACCAAATTCACCCTTCGAAACAAAGGATTTAAATCTGTTAACTCAAGTAGTGTAGGAGACTTTGTGTTCACCGTAACGGTACAAACGCCAAAAAGATTATCAAAAGAGCAAAGAGATTTGCTAATGCAACTAGCAAAAACTATGAATGAACAACCACCAGTAAAAAAACGTGGATTGTTTGGATAACAGAAAAACTATTTCAATACAAGCTAAAAGGTAGAGAATAAAATACTTTTTGGCTTGTTTTTTTTCGCATTTTTGTGCTATAATCTAATCGACAATTAGTAAGTTGTATAACAAACTTAATGTAAGGAGAAATAAAAAATGTTAGATAAAATAATTATAGAAGAAGTAAAAATAAGTGAATATGGAAGATTAAAGGATATTATAAATAAACAACAATTATATCATTATAATTTGAATGGACCATATAAGGAAAGATTTTTAAAGATAAATGAAATAAATTTTCAACAATATATGAGTAAAAAGAATAAATTTATTACCTATGTTGCTATACAAGGAAATAGAATTATAGGTTTTGCTTCAGCTAATATAAATAATCATAATGAAGGATATGTTGAAGATTTATTTATAGAAGAACAATATAGAAATAATTCGATAGGGAAAATATTATTTAAAACTTTATTAGATTGGCTAAAGGAAAATTTTGCAGAAACAGTAGAAGTTCATATTTCAAGTGGAAATGAATCTGTAATAGAATTTTATGAAAAATATGGTTTTAGAAAAACTGGATATACTATGCTGAAGTTAAATAAATAAAAAACATTTTAATTTATTGTTAGATAAGTAAGCGATAACTTACAATTAATGAGGCAGATAATAAGTTGAAATTATCTGTCTTTTATTATATAATTGGAACAAAAGTAAATTGTTGTAGAGGAGGAATTTATATATGAATAAAACAGCATGGATATTTTCATATAAACTAAAAAAAGGTGTAAGTGAAGAACAATTTGTAGAATTAACGCAAAAATTACACGATGAAATTATTTCTAAAGCAAAGGGATTTATTTCTTGGGAACATTACTTACAAGATGATATATGGACTGATTTTGTTCTTTGGGAAACGGAAGAAGATGCAAATAATGCAACAACAATTGGGAAAGGTAAAGAAGTAACTAATA
>CAMSQT010000089.1 GCA_947062645.1 uncultured Clostridium sp.
ATGAATTGTGACTGGAGTTCAGACGTGTGCTCTTCAGATCTTTGGAACTAGACCAATCAAAGTGCCTAAGCCAGTAAAAGGTACTAAAATTCCAATAAAAATCAATAAACTAGAAGAAATATAAACAGCCTTATGAGCATTACTTTGTACAAAAGGTAGTTTTGCCGTTCGAATGATGTGCATACCAACCAAATTAGAGGTAATACTGTAACTAAACCAAATCGTTTGGAAAGTAGCTACATCTCTTATTTGGAAGATAAACCACAAAGAAGCAAAAACTAGCATATCAAAAGCAGAACTAAGTGGTCCCATAAAAAACATGAAATTTTTTAGGCTTTTAATAGAAAGATTTTTAGGTTGTAGTAAATCTTCTTTATCTACATGATCAAAAGGCAAAGTTAATTGTCCAAAGTCATAAAGTAAGCCTTCTACTAATAATTGAATTGGCGTTTCTGGTAAAAAGGGAAGTAAGGCACTTGCAATTATAACAGAGACCACTTCTCCAAAGTTAAAGCTAGTTGCCAATTTAATATATTTCATAAGATTAACATAGGTGCGACGCCCTTCGGTTACACCATCTAATAAAACATTTAAATCTTTTTCTAACAAAATAATATCAGCAGCTTCTTTGGCAATATCAACAGCAGTATCAACAGAAATACCAACATCACAATTAGTAAGAGAAGGACTATCATTAATGCCATCTCCCATGTAACCAACTACATTGCCAGAATCTCTTAAAAGTCTTACAATTCTAGCTTTTTGGATAGGAGAAAGTTTGGCAAAGATATTCGTTTTTCGAAGCAATCGTAAAACCGCAATATCAGTTAATTTGTCTAATTTACTTCCTAGCACAATGTTTTTCGAATTAATACCAACTTTATTACAAACACATCTAGTAACTTCGGCATTGTCTCCTGTTAAGACAATGACACGAATGCCAGCACGATTTAATTTTTCAATTGATGCTTTGGCACTTTCTTTTGGTGGGTCTAAAAAGCCAATAAAACCAAGAAGTATCATATTTTTTTCGTCAGCTACTTCAAAGTGTTCTATATTATTAACATCATTTTTTTGACAAACAGCAACAACGCGTAAACCGTCTTCATTTAATTGTTTACTAATTTTTCGAATGTTTTCTTTAATCTCCTTGGTAATAGGTGAGGTTTCTCCTTTACAATCTACCATAGAGCAAATACTTAAGATTTCTTCTACTGCACCTTTTGTGATTAACTGCTTTTTTTCGCCATCACTTACGACAACGGATAAACGCCTACGAGAAAAATCAAAAGGGATTTCGTCAATTTTTTTGTATTTTTCGGTAAAGCTTCCCATCTCATTTTCCAAACCTCTTTTGATAACAGCTTCGTCTATGTTACCTTTTAATCCTGTTTGGAAATAAGCATTTAAAAAAGCATGTTTTAAAACGCGTAAGTCTTCTTCACCATTAACATCTAAGTATTTTTCTAATACAATCTTGTCCTCTGTTAAAGTACCTGTTTTGTCGGTGCATAAAATGTTCATAGCACCAAAGTTTTGAATCGAATCTAATTTTTTAACAATTGTTTTTTTCTTAGACATGCGGACAGCGCCTTTAGATAAGCTAGAAGATAAAATAACGGGTAGTAAAAGTGGGGTGATACCAATAGCAATAGCAACTGCAAAGGTAAAGGCTGTTATGATGTCATGTTTCCAGGCGTTTAATAAAAATACGATAGGTATCATGATTAGCATAAAACGAATTAGTAATCGACTGATGTTTTCAATTCCTTTTTGGAAGGCGGTTTTTGGTTTACCAGCCGTTAAAGTATGGGCAACTTTTCCAAAATAGGTGGAGTCTGCTGTTTTGATAACAATTCCTTTGGCACTTCCTGAAATTACGTTAGTACCCATAAAACAGATGGTATCTAAGTCTGCAATACTATCTAATTCGTCTAAAGAAAGTTCGCTTTCTACATTTTTTTTCACACTATCGGATTCTCCAGTTAAGGAAGATTGTCCAACATATAAGTCTTTTGCTTCAATTACCCTTAAGTCAGCAGGTATCATACTACCAGCTGAAAGAAGTACCACATCTCCTAAGGTTACTTGGTTAATTGGAATTTGCGTTTTTTCGTTGTTTCGAATAACTGTAGTAGTGGTTGCTACCATTTGTTTTAATTCTTCAGCTGCTTTGTTGGAACGAAATTCTTCAAAAAAATCTAATAAGGTGCTTGCTGTTACTAAAATTGCAATTACAATTATATTAGCAAAGCTAGTTTCTGGTGGTAAATAAATATCGGTATAAATTAAAATGGCAACAATGCCAAGTAAAATACAATTAAAAGGCGTAAATAGACTTTCCAAAAAGTAATGATACCATTTTTTGGGTTTTGCTTGTTTTATCTCATTTGGTCCTAAATTTCGTAACCTTTCTTCTGCTTGTAAAGAAGAAAGTCCATCTTCTTTTACTTGGTATTTTTGAATAAAATCTTCTTTTTTTAAGGTTGCTTCTAAACCATATAGTTTAGTGATGTTCACGTCATCTTTTTGTGTGTTGTTTGACAATTTAATCATCTCCATTTTTATTCTTTTGCATATTACTTTTTAGATTATACCACTATTTTTAAAAGTTGAAACAAAAATGTGGAAGAAAATTGAAAAAAGTGATACAATAGTTACAATTCACAGGTTAAGAAATGAAAAGGAGGAAACGATAAATGAAAATTTTAATGGGAACTAAAAATCCAGGAAAAATAGAAGGAGCAAAGTTGGCATTTGAAACTTATTTTGAAAATATCGAAATAGAAGGTGTGAAGGTAAGCTCACAAGTAAGTGACCAACCTTTTAATGAAGAAATTTTATTAGGAGCTAAAAATAGGGTTAAAAATTTAAGAGAGTATGCTAAAGAAAACAACTTGGCGGTCGATTATTTTGTGGCAAGTGAAGCGGGAATTATGGAGTTTTACGGCAGTATAATTGACATTAATCTAGCTGTTGTTGAAAATAAAGAGGGATTTCAAAGTGTGGGAATCAGCCAAGGTTTTCCAGTTCCTGAAAAGTATGTGGAGGAAATAAAACAAACGGAATTGCGGAAAAGTGATGGATCGCATTTTTGAAGGAAAAGAACTAAACAAGGGAAAAGGCGGAATTAGTATATTAACAAAAGATGCTATATCTAGGATTGATTTAACGAAAAATGCTTTTATTATGGCATTGATTAGTCATATTAATGGAGAAACTTGGAGATAGAAAGGAGGAATGTAAAAGTGGAGAGAACAAGAGTGGCAGGAATTGTACCAATGGGGGATGGTTTTGTTTTTATGCATCGTAAAGATGTGGTAAAAAGAAAAGATTATCAAGAATATTATACTTTTCCAGGAGGAAGATTGGAAGAACGGAGAAACACCAGAAGAAGGTACAGTAAGAGAAATAGAAGAGGAATTTGGTATCCGTGTGAAGGTTGTTAGGAAGTTATACGAGATGTATTCGAAAAGGTTTGACCGAATGGAGTTGTTTTTTTTGTGTGAATATATAGATGGCGAGTTTGGTACAGGTACTGGTCCTGAATTTTCGAATGACCCGAATTATCAAGAGGCGGGAAAGTATATTCCAGAGATTGTAAAAAAGGAAGATGTTAAGGATATTTTAATTCTTCCTTTGGAGGCAAAAAAGAAGTTTTTGGAGGATATGGAGAGTTTTAAAAAACAATAGATAGAATTAAAAGGAGGAATTTTTTTGAAGGTTGGAATCATAGCAAGGCTCGAAAATCAGGAAAAAGAAAAGCCATTCCATAAAAAGTACATTATACATGAAGTCTATCGAGAAATATTGGAGCAATTAAATATAGTAATCATACCAATTTTATCAGCTAATAAACTAGAAGAAGTTACAAGTCTATGTGACGCCCTAATTTTACCAGGGAGTTTTGTAGGTGTTGACCCTAAGTATTACAATGATGTGCCATTTCCGGGAAAAGAATATCCATATGACGAATATAAATTAGATAAACAAGTAATTGATTTATTCGTTGCCCAAAAAAAGCCAATCATAGGAATATGTGGAGGAATGCAAACTTTAAATGTGTATTTTGGTGGAGATTTAAATCAAAATATAAGCAATCATAAATTAACAGATGGCACAAAACATAAAATAAAAATTGATACAAAATCTTTTTTATATGATGTTTATCAAAAACAGGAAATAGAAGTGAATTCTTATCATAGACAAGCAATACGAAAATTAGCACCTAATTTTAAGGTGGTGGCTACTAGTAAAGATGGTATTGTGGAGGCAATAGAAGATGGCAATATTATTGGTGTACAATGGCACCCAGAGGTATTATATGATGTGGAATTTTTTAAGAAGATTTTTGAAACGTTTGGGAAATAAGAAAAAATTATTATAAAATTTGGAGCAAACCATTGACAATTACAAACAAAAGTTTTATAATTTATTGTAGATTATAAAGAAAGAGAAAATTGTATGTTAGAGGAATTAGATAAATTAATAGATTTTATACAAATAGAATATAAAGTTTTAACAGAAAAATGGGAGCAAAGTGTTTATTATCATAAAATTAATCTAAAAAGTAATTTGGTTTGTGATGTCTTAGGAAATAAACAAATGCTAGAGGCTATTGTAAACTACAGAGAATTTATTAATGAAAATAATATACAATTAGTAATGGATTTTAAACAATTTAATACTGACAAATCAAAAATTAGCATTAGAACAAAAGCAAAAAACTCAATAGAATACAAAATAAAAAACTATGTGGAAAACCATGAAAACGGAAAAGTACCGATTAACAAATGCTTTAATGATTTATTTGGCATAAGAATAATATGTGATAAAGAGCTTACTAATAGTCAAATTGCCAAAATAGTAGATAGTAAATATAAAAATTTAAAATGTATAGATTCTTCTAAAGAAACTTATAAAGCGACACATATTTATTTTAAAAAGAATAATTTCAGTTTTCAATGGGAACTACAAATATGGAATAAAATAAATGAGATAGACAACATAATTTCACATGAAAAGTACAAACAAGATTATATTAAATGGGAAAATGAGAATAAAGGAGGCAAGAAATAATGATAACACATTTTATATTTATGAGTAGTTCCTATTCATTAGGAACAAGAATTGCACTTGATTTTATAGTAGAAGAAGCAAGTGTACAAGAAGAACTAAAAACAGATTTAGATACAATCATAAAAAGATGTGGAAGAGATGTATCCATTTCAACCCATATGATACAAGCAGAAGATGAAACGTGGGAATCGGTATGTAGAGCAGACCATTTCTTCAAAGATATAAAAGTAATCAAAACACTAGAAGAATTCATAAAATTAATTCAAAAAGATAGAAAATTGGAAGGAATAGATATTGCCAAATATATATTATCTAAATTTACATGCACACAATTGAAATTGCAAAAATTAGTTTATTTTTGTTTTGCGGATTAAGATCGGAAGAGCACACGTCTGAACTCCAAGTCACAATG
>CAMSQT010000090.1 GCA_947062645.1 uncultured Clostridium sp.
TAGTATTTTAACATAGGTTCTTTTTTCTATGTCTACTAAATGGGGTGCATTTCAACAATTTATGTAGTTCTTTTTGTTATAAGTTGTAGAAATAGTTAGAATTTTAGAAGCGGAATAATTGACAAGTCTTTCTGTGAATGATATAATTTATATTATACAAAATTAACATAAATTAGAAAAGAAGTGATTTTATATGGAGAAAAGAGTTAGTGTAATTATTCCAGCTTTTAATGAAGAGAAAAATATAGCAAATGTAATCAACAAGGCGAAAAAGTGTAGATATGTGCAAGAAATTATAGTAGTTAATAATAAAAGTACAGACAATACAGAGAAAATTGCTAAAAACGAAGGGGCTAGAGTAGTTGAATGTAATAACCAAGGCAAAGGTTATGCAATGGAAGAGGGAGTAAGGAGTGCAAAAAATGAAATTGTTGTCTTTTTAGATGGTGATATAGCAGATTATACAGAAGATGTAGTGGATAGACTAATAAAACCAATTATAGAAAAGGACATTGACTTTGTAAAAGCAACTTTTGATAGAGAAGGTGGAAGAATTACAGAATTAGTAGCAAAACCGTTACTAAAAATAGTATTTCCTAGCATGCAAGCATATCAACAACCTTTAAGTGGAATGATTGCAGGAAAAAAGAGTTGTTTTGAAAAGGTTGAATTTGAGAAAGATTATGGAGTAGATATTGGACTTTTGTTAGATATGGATAAAAAACATGTAAGAATAAAAGAAGCCTATTTAGGAACACTAAAAAATGTATCAAAAGATTGGAGAGCTTTAGAGAAAATGTCTACAGAAGTTATGAAGGCAATTTTAAAACGAAGAGATTAAGAAAAGTATCTATCTAATAAGTTTATAAGATAGATATTTTTTTTATACTTTAATAGGATAAACTCTATATTCGCAATTGTTTAAACTTAAGAGTTGTAAGTTTGTTTCTTTTGGTAAGTCATTCAAAATAGACTCTATCACTTGAACTACACCGCCATGAGTAGACAAGATAATATTTTTATCTGCAAAATTATTTTTTAACTGAGAAAGTAATAAAGAGATTCTATCAAATAGAGATTGAATTGGTTCCACATGATGAGAACTGTAATTTAAGTGGAAGTCTAAAAGTTTATTAATATTACAATTGAAGTTAGAAATATCATTTAAACCTTCAAAGTCACCAAAATCTCTTTCAATTAATTTAGGTTCTATTATAATGTCTAAATTTTTATATTGATTTATGATGTTGGCTGTATCAATAGCCCTTTGAAGAGGCGAGCATAAAATATAATCAATATCAATATTTTTAAAAACCTCAGCTAAGTTTTGAGCTTGTTGTTTTCCTACTTCTGTTAAGAAAGTATTGGTTCTACCTTGAAATTTTTTTTCTACATTCCAATTAGTTTGACCATGTCGTATAACATATATATTCATACTTTTATCCTTTACTAATTTTTTACAAATTATAACATAGAAAAATAAGAAAAACAACAATAAACTTGCTATTTTATCGAAATTATATTAAAATAGACAAAAAGAAATCAAGTAAGATTTGAAAGGAAGATACTAAAATGCCAGACAAAATCATAAAATTCTTAGCACATGAAAAAAAAATAGCAGTCATATGTGCCAATACAAGTAAGCTAGTCGAAAAAGCAAGAAAAACCCATGACCTAAGTCCAGTAGCAACTGCAGCTTTTGGAAGAATGCTAACTATGACAGCTATTATGGGAACAGAATTAAAAAGTACAAAAGACAAGCTAACCGTACAAATTAAAGGAAATGGACCATTAGAAATGATGGTAGCAACTACCAATAACTTTCCCAAAGTAAAAGGATATGTTGTAAATCCAAGAGTAGATATCCCATTAAACGAATTTGGAAAATTAGATGTAGGAGGAGCAATTGGGCAAGAAGGTTATATCAATGTAATTAAAGATATTGGTTTAAAAGACCCATACATAGGAATATCACCTTTAACATCAGGAGAAATAGCAGACGACTTTGCCAATTACTTTGTAAAGTCCCAACAACAAAATTCAGCAGTAGCTCTTCGGAGTATTAGTAGACAAAGATGGTGTTAGGGCAGCAGGAGGCTATTTAATTAATCCAATGCCAGATGCTGGAGAAGAAGAAATCTCCAAGGTAGAACAGGCAATTTTTAAAGCAGGAGCCATATCAAAAATGTTAGACCAGAATTTAAGCCTGCAAGAAATTGCAGTTAAAATAACAGGAGACGAAAAAGTAGAAATAATAGAAGAAAATATCACACCAATCTATGAATGTGATTGTTCAAAAGAACATATGGAACAAGCATTAGCAGCTATAGGAAAAGAGGAGTTACAAAATATTATTCAAATAGACGAACAAGCCGAAATTGTCTGTCATTTTTGCAATAAAACTTATCAATTCAGTAAAGAAGAACTAGAAGAAATGATAAAAAATATTGACAAGAAATAGAAAAGAAAATATAATAATAAAAATAACTAAGAAAAGAGGAATTACAAAATGGAAAATAAAGTATTAATTTTTGGACATAAAAACCCAGACACAGACTCAATCTGTTCAAGCATAGTACAAGAAACCCTTAACAACAAAGCAGGTTGGGAAGCAAAAGCAGTAAGATTAGGAGCCATCAATAAAGAAACACAATTTGTATTAGACTATTTACAA
Organism: uncultured Clostridium sp.; assembly: GCA_947062645.1. Classification (GTDB taxonomy): domain Bacteria; phylum Bacillota; class Clostridia; order TANB77; family CAG-508; genus CAG-269. The sequence goes on from CAMSQT010000090.1 coordinate 2,675, forward strand.
ATAGAAGCACCAGAACGAATCGAAAAAGTAGAAGAAGGGCAAGAAGTAATTTTAGTAGACCATGCTAATTTTGACCAAAGTGTGGAAGGAATTGAAAAAGCGACCATACGCATGGTAATAGACCATCATAATATTAGCAATTTTAGAACTTCTGATCCATTATATTATTTAGCCAAACCATATGGCTGTACAGCAACCATTCTATATGAAGAATTTAAAAGATTAGGATGTGAAATTGAAAGAAAAGAAGCTGTTTTAATGGCAAGTGCGATTATATCAGACACCTTATTATTAAAATCACCAACCACAACAAGATTTGACAAACAAGCATTAGAAGAGTTAGGAAAAATTGCAGGACTAGATATACAAGACTATGGTCTAGCCATGTTAAAAGCAGGAACTGATTTGGATGACTTTACACCAAAAGAACTAATCAACATAGATGCCAAAGAATTTGCAAAAGAAGGAACTAAATATGAAATTGCACAAGTAAACACAGTTGATATAGAAGCTGTTTTACAAAGAGAAGAAGAATTAAAAGCAGTAATAAACCAAACAATCGAAGAAAAAGGGTTATGCTTATTTGTATTAGCAATTACTGACATTTTAAATAGCAATTCCATGATTATCGCATTAGGAAACAAAACAGATGTAATCAAAAAAGCTTTTGGAAAGGACTTAAATAATGATAAAGCCTTTTTAGAAGGAGTAGTTTCTAGAAAAAAACAATTATTACCTGAAATTGATAAAAATATATAAGCAACAATTTTGAAAATGATTTTGGGGACGGAGGAAAAAATCATGATTGAATAAATATATTTAAATCATGATTTTTTCCTCCGTCCCCAAAATCATTTCCTTAAACTATTGAATATTTTAGGAATTAAATCTATAATAGTAAAGTAAAATAAAATAAAGAAATTTTCCAAAAGAATAGATAAAAATAGAAAGAAAGGACGAAATAAAACATGCAAAACGAAGAAGTAATGCGGAAAGTCATCCAAGAAAGAGACTTTCATGCAAGGTGTTATCACCTTAATTTTCTCACAAGTACTAATCAAATTATTGGGATTGGTCTATACCCTGTATTTGACCAATCGAGAAGGATTTGGTGATAAAGGAAATGGGATTGTGGCAGCAGGGTATCAAATTTATGCGATGCTACTTACGATTTCTTCAATTGGTGTGCCAAATGCAATTTCTAAATTAGTAGCAGAAAGAATTGCCGTTCGGAGACCATAAAGGTGGACATAGGATTTTTAAAATCGCTTTTGCAACATTTGCTATGATTGGTTTGATACGGAAGTTTGTTATTGTTTTTTGGTGCTAATAGGATAGCCAATTTATGGCTACAAATACCAGAAGCGGAAATGACATTGGTTGCACTATCACCTGCTATCTTTTTTGTAGCAATATCGTCTGTTATGAGAGGATACTTTAACGCTAGGCAAAATATCAAAGCAACTGCAAGGTCACAAAGCTTAGAACAGGTTTTTAAAACGACACTTACGATTATATTAGTAGAAATTATTGCAATTATTTCTAATGCCTCTACAGAATGGATGGCAGGAGGAGCTACTTTGGCTACAACACTTGCAACATTTGCAGGGTTTGGCTATTTGTATCTATACTATAGAACAAAAACAAGAGAGATTGCAACGGAAATAAAACAAACTGTAAATTACAAGTATGAAAGAGTAAAAACAATTATAAAAAGAATTTTGATGGTATCGATTCCTATTGCCTTAACAGCTATCATGTCTTCTTTAAATAAAAATATTGATTCTTTTACTGTAGTAAGAAGTTTGAAACAATTTATGAGCGAAGATATGGCAATATCACAATACCGGAATATTAGGTGGAAAAGTAGATATGCTAACAAGTTTGCCATTATCTATCAACGTAGCTTTTGCAACAGCATTGGTACCAGCAATTGCTTCTGCTAAAGCAAAAAAAGATAAGAAAACAATTACTGAAAAAACATCATTTTCATTACTAATCTCTATGCTAATAGGTCTTCCTTGCACAGTTGGAATGTGTTTATTTGCAGGACCAATTTTAAACTTATTGTTTCCTAATGCAAGTGCAGGAGAAGTAATTTTACAAATTAGTTCATTAACAATTATCTTTACCATATTAGACCAAACCATAAATGGTGCCTTACAAGGCTATGGAAAGTTGATGGTGCCAGCTATATCTTTAGGATGTCGGGGTAATGGTTAAATTAATCTTAAATTTAATCTTAGTACCAATTCCTGAAATTGGAATAAATGGTGCAGCAGGGGCTTCGGTTGCTTGTCATTTAGTAGCCTTTACAATTGCAATTACCTCACTTCGAAAAACGATAAAGTTGAATTTGACTTTTTCAAAATTTTTTATAAAACCAGTAATTGCAGTAGTCATTATGGGAATTTGCTCATATTTTAGTTATATAACACTTTGCGGAATAATTGCTACAAAATTGGCTACAATAATAGCAATGCTTATTGCTGTAATCATTTATGCTCTAGCAATTATTGCTTTAAAAGTATTTTCAAAAAGTGAAATAAAAATGATGCCAGCAGGAGAAAAAATCCTAAAAGTACTGGAAAGACTAAAAATTTATTAAAAAAAAGTAAAAAAAAGAAGGATTTTCAGTATTTTTGGCGAATTGTTTAAGTGAAGTACAAAGATTGCGGTTGTTCATGTGATCTTGTACATAAACTATTTAAATCTTATAGGAGGTAATTTAAATGAACAAAGCTGAATTAATCGCAGCAATGGCTGCAAAAACAGGAGCTACAAAAAAAGCAGTTGAA
>CAMSQT010000091.1 GCA_947062645.1 uncultured Clostridium sp.
ACTCGATCCAACACTCTTTCCCTACACGACGCTCTTCCGATCTACAAAAAAGAAAAGCCCAAAGCAATTGGAAATTCTATTACATTGCCACAAAACATAACAGAAATAAAAAAATTAGAAGAAATTTTATTAGCATTAGCTGAGCAAGTAACCTATCGTCTAAGAAGACATGAGTTATTAGCAAATACCGTAAATGTACAATTACGAACCAAAGACTTTGAAGACAGTTCACACCAAGGAAAATTAACAATAGCAACAGCAACTACAAAAGAAATTTATAGCCGAGCCAAACAATTACTAGAAGAAATGTATCAAGATGGCAAGCCTATTAGGTTAATAGGACTAAGAGTAGACAACCTAATTGAAAAAGAAGAAGGGCAACTATCACTTTTTGAGAACAAAGAAAATAAAAAACAAGAAAAACTAGACAAAACAATAGACGCCTTAAAAGAAAAATATGGTTATCATACCATAACAAGAGCAGGAAAAATGAAGTTACAAGATATGCTAAAACCAAAAGACATAAAATAAGCGGTTTTAGGTACGGAGGAAAAGACCATGATAACGACAAAATATCAAATACGATATAAAGAACAAACTGATTCCCAAAAGGAAAACGAAGAAAAGGTTGAACCACAAGACATCGAAAGATTAGAAAGAATAGTAAAAAATGAAATAGGAAAATATACAAAACTATTACAAGTAATGCCAAACAAGATAAGAATAAAAGACATTAAATATGCTTGGGGGAGCTGTTCTAGCAATCGAAATATTACCATTAATCAAAAGCTAGCCAAAAAGCAAGAAAAAATCATAGAATATGTAGTGTTACACGAAATGTGCCACTTAAAATATATGAACCATTCAAAAGATTTTTGGGATTTGGTAGAAAAATACATGCCAGATTATAAAAAATACAGGACTTTACTTAAAAAATGCTAAAAACCAGACAAAATTATCAAATGCCACTTGCTAAGAAATCCAAATTAGTTTATAATAAAAGAAACATAAATTAGAGGAGAAAAAGCAAATGTGGGAAAGAAAAAAAATAAAAGAAAGAGGCAAACAAGTTGTCCATAAAAACTATTGGACAGCTATTGTTGTATGCTTTTTAATCGCTCTATTTACAGGAGAATTTGGAACCTCAACATTAGGAATATGGCAAGAAGAAGACTCTTTAGATCCAAACTATATTATCCACCAACAAGAATATGAAATAGATTCATTTTTTACCAAAAGAGATAGCAAAGAAGCCCTAACAGATACCCAACTAAAAATAGCCAAAGCAACAGAAGCAAATCTAAATAGTATCCTAAGACCGCAAAAATACATATTCAAAATATGGGATGCTATCACTTCTTTTCACATCAATCAACCTAAATTAGGAATAGGACTTTCTATTGGGGCAGTGATTGCTTTAGTTTTTACTATATTAGTAGCAGACCCTTTAATTGTAGGAGGAAAAAAATATTTTATCAATGCACAAAAAGGAAAAAATGCTAGAGTTAGAAATTTAGGAGAAGTCTTTCAAAAAGAACATTGGCTAAACGTTGTAGTAATCATGTTTTTAAGAAATTTATACAATGCTCTTTGGTATTTAACCATTGTAGGCGGTGTGATAAAAACTTATGAATACAGAATGATACCATATTTACTAGCTGAAAATCCAAATATGAAAAGAAAAGAAGCTTTTCATATTTCAAAACAAATGATGAAGGGAAACAAATGGAGAGTATTTGTATTAGACATATCTTTTTTTGGATGGTATTTCTTATCTGTCTTGACCTTTGGATTACTAAGCATTTTATATGTAAATCCATATAATGCAGCTACTAATGCAGAATTATATGTAGAATTAAAACAGGGATTAGATGATATTTCTTAAAATCCCTGTTTTCCAATTTAGATCGAAAAAAGAAAGAAAAGAAAATAAAGAATTAAAAAATGTAAAATATTGTAAATAAATGTAAAATAATAGCAAAAATTGCGGTGAAAAATAATAAAAAATTCTTGCCAACACCAACAAAAAGTAGTATTATGAAAAACGTGCGTGTACCAAAGAAGAAAGAAGGGGGAGAAAATGAATACGTTTTTTAGTAGTACATTTGTTGGAGAAGAAGCATTAAAAGAGGCAGATATTTATCATCCAATCAAGCTAGAATATTATAAACATATAAATGAGCAAACCGAAAGTGAAGCAAAATTTGGAATTAAAATTATCATAAAGGAATACAAAAAAGAAGGAATAAAAATAGGAAACGAAGAACTTACTGGAATTACTGATGATGAACAAGAAATTGAAAAACTTTTAAATTATTTAGAAAAAACAGAAGTAACGCCAGTAGATGCAAGTGAAGTATTAAAAGACATAGAAAATAACAAAATAAGAATAAATTAAAATAAAAAAGCTTGCAAAATAAAAAGAATTAGGCTAGAATACTAAAGAAAGCAAAAAACAAGGAGGAGACTATATGGCAGATAAATTAGTAATAGTGGAATCACCAGCAAAAGCAAACACCATAAAAAAATTCCTAGGAGGAAGCACAAAAGTAGTAGCATCTATGGGACATATAAGAGATCTTCCAAAATCCAAGATGGGAATTGACATCGAGCATGATTTCGAGCCAGAATATATAAATATCAGGGGAAAAGGTGATTTAATCAAATCACTAAAAAAAGAAGCAAAACAAGCAAAAAAAATATACATTGCAACTGACCCTGACCGTGAAGGAGAAGCAATTGCATGGCACTTGGCCACTATTTTAAACGAGGAAAAAAAGAAAATAACAAGAGTAACTTTTAATGAAATAACAAAAGGAGCCGTACAAAAAGCAATCAAAGAACCAAGAGACATTGACATCAATTTAGTAGATGCCCAACAAGCAAGAAGAGTACTAGATAGAATTGTAGGCTACAAAATGAGTCCTGTACTTTGGAAAAAAGTAAGAAGAGGACTATCAGCAGGAAGAGTACAATCAGTAGCAGTAAAGCTGATTGTAGACAGAGAAGAAGAAATTGAAAAATTCAAACCAGAAGAATACTGGAATTTATACGCAAACTTACAAGACCAAGAAAGCAAAAAACAATTCGAAGCACGTTTTTTTGGAAAAGACGGTAAAAAGCAAGAAGTTCATAGTGAAGACGAAATGAACAAAATCCTAAAAGAACTAGACAAAGCCCAATACATGATAACAGAAGTGAAAAAAGGAGAAAAGAAAAGAAATCCAGCACCACCATTTACCACTAGCACTATGCAACAAGAAGCTTCCAGAAAACTAGGTTTTACCTTAAAGAAAACCATGTCAATTGCACAAGGATTATATGAAGGCGTAAAAATGCCAGAAAAAGGTACCGTAGGTTTGATTACATACATGAGAACAGACTCAACAAGAATTTCAGATGAAGCAAGAGCAGCTGCCAAAGAGCATATTACCAAAGCATATGGCGAAAAATACTATGAAAATAGATATTACAAAACTAGTAAAGATGCTCAAGACGCACATGAGGGTATTAGACCTACTTATGCAGATTTAGAGCCTGATAGTATAAAAGATTATTTAAACAAAGACCAATACAAATTATACAAATTAATCTACAATCGATTTATGGCAAGCCAAATGGCAACAGCAATTTATGACACCATGCAAGTAACCATCGATGCCAATCATTATACCTTTAAAGCAAATGGGCAAAACCTTAAATTCAAAGGATTTATGACATTATATGTAGAAGGAACTGACCAAAAGGAAAAAGAAGAAGAAAAAATGTTGCCAGACCTAAAAGAGAAGCAAGAAGTCTTCCTAAAAAAACTAAATCCAAAACAAAGCTTTACTGAGCCACCACCAAGGTACACAGAAGCAAGCTTAGTAAAAGCCTTAGAAGAAAAAGACATTGGAAGACCAAGTACTTATTCACCAACCATTACCACTATTTTAGAAAGAAGATACATCGAAAAAATACAAAAACAATTATCACCAACAGAACTTCGGAAGAATTGTTAATAAATTACTAACAGAAAACTTTACCGATGTTATTAATGTAGAATTTACAGCTAAAATAGAAAACGAATTTGACGAAATAGCAAATGGAAAAGAAGAATGGAAAAAAATGATAAGAGAGTTTTATGGTCCATTTGAAAAAGAAATTGAAAAGGTAGAAAAAGAGTTAGAACATGTAGAGTTAGTTGACGAAGTATCAGATGTACCATGTGAAAAATGTGGAAGAATGATGGTCTATAAATTTGGTCGTTATGGAAAATTTTTGGCATGCCCAGGATATCCAGAATGTAAAAATGCAAAACCAATTATAGAGACAATTGATGTGCCATGTCCAAAATGTGGAGCAACTGTGCAAGTTCGAAAGACCAAAAGAAAAAGAAACTATTACATTTGCGAAAATAACCCAAGTACTTGTGATTACATCTCTTGGAATAAACCAAAGCCAGGAGAGAAATGGAACCCAGAAGAGGCTAAAGAAGTAAAAAAGGAAACGCAAAAAGAAACCAAGAAGACAACAAAAAGCACAGCTAAAAAGAAAACAACAAAAAAAACTACCAAAAAGAAAAGTGAAAAATAAATAAAAATCAAGGTAATGCTTAAAAATTGCAAAAAGTTTAAGGATTGCCTTGATTTTTCTTGACAATAACAAATAAATTTGGTATCATTAAAAAAGTCTTAGGAATATTATTGCCAAAGGGTGCATAAACTTAAATTAGAAAAACAACTCTTAAGGAAAATAAATGTAACCTTGGCAAGGCGTAGGTCATAATTCTAAAAAACAAGTATTTGCAGGTATAGTTTAGTGGTAAAACGTAACCTTGCCAAGGTTAAGTTACGGGTCCGATTCCCGTTACCTGCTCCATATAATATATATGGCGATATAGCCAAGTGGTAAGGCACGAGTCTGCAAAACTCTGATCCCCGGTTCGAATCCGGGTGTCGCCTCCAAGAAATTAGCATTTTAAGCAAATGATACCCGAGTATCACAAAGTATCATATATTAGCACAAAATGTAGAAATACTCTCTTTGTAAGGGAGTATTTTTTGTTTTAGAACATATATACCTATCTTAGATTTTTTAACAGCATAATTCATTCATCAATTTTGTTACTTTACTTAAGTTTAAAATATGCAAAAAAAATGTTTTGTTCGCTTGTATTTTTAAAACAAATATTATATAGTTATCTATAACAAGAAAAAGCTAATTATTTGGAGGAATCAGGAAAGGAGAAATCAAATGAAATCACTAGAGTTAATAGAAGAACTAAATAAAATACTAATAGAATCAAATAAAAGATGCAACATAGCTTATGAAAATATAGGAGAACAAGACAGATTAAGAAGTGACATAGAACATGAGATATTAAATAACTATAAAACAATGTCAGCAAAAGAAAAAAGAAGATCGGAAGAGCGTCGTGTAGGGAAAGAGTGTTGGATCGAGT
>CAMSQT010000092.1 GCA_947062645.1 uncultured Clostridium sp.
GATGAGGCATTGTGACTGGAGTTCAGACGTGTGCTCTTCCGATCTATTATGGGGAAAAATGGCTCAGGAAAATCTACCTTAGGCAAGTTGATTTCTGGTATTTTAAAACCAAAAGAAGGAAAAATTTTAATTGATAACTTAGAAGTAGGAAGAGCCAAAAATAAAGAAGAATTACGAAAAAAAATTGGCATTGTCTTTCAAAATCCAGAAAACCAAATTATATTTAACAATGTTTGTGATGAAGTGTCTTTTGCTTTAAAAGGGTTAACCCAAGAAGAAATCAAAAGTAGAATTGACAGGTCATTAGAAAAAGTAAATATGATAGACCAAAAGGAAGAAGATTTATACGAGTTATCCTTAGGACAAAAACAAAGAATTGTAATTGGTGAGGTGCTTGCCAAACAGCCTAAAATTATTGTATTTGATGAGCCAACTACTATGATTGATAGCAAGGGAAAAGAGGAAATCTATCACATTGTAGAAAACTTGAAAAAAGAAGGTTATACCATTATTTATATTACCAATATGGCAGAGGAAATGTTATTAGCAGATCGAATTCTTCTTTTGAATGAAGGCGAGATTGTAGAGGAAATTAAAAAGGAACAGTTGTTAGATAGATTGGATGTGTTCTCCCAATATGACATTAAGCTTCCACTTGTAGTAGAGATGGTTCAAAAATTGAAGCAAGAAGGAATTATAATTAATCTTGAGAATTATTCGATAGATGAACTAGTTACAAAAATAAAAGGACTTGTTAAGAACTAAAACAACGATAGTTATAGAAATTTGCTAAATTTGTTGACAACATAACATATTTTATGCTATTATGAATATAATAATTAAGAACATCATTGTTTTTAATAAATGTGTTTGTCGCCACCTCTTTGGCGAGTTATAAGTGAGAGAGTGAATAAATGTGTTTGTCGCCGCCTCTTTGAGCGACTAACAAATGAGAGAGTGAATAAATTTAAAGTGGCTTACCAGAAATGGTGAGCCACTAATAATATAAAGGAGAAATAAATATGCAAATAAGTGTAGGATGTTTTTATTTTATAAAAGATACATTTTTCGAAATTATAGATGATTCAGAATTAATGCAAAATAAAGAAAATGGGAACAAAAGACCTTGTTATTATTGTTTTAAAAGTAAAAAGTATGATAATATTATATGGTTTATTCCTGTTAGTACAAAAGTAGATAAGTATCAAAAAATATATGATAATAAAATACAGAAACAAATAAAATTAGGGAAAAGACCTTCTATCGACACAATTGTTTTTGGAAAAGTTGCTAATACATATAGTGCTTTTTTAATACAAAATATGTTTCCTGTGACAGAAAAATATATTGAAAGTCAGTATATAAAAAATAAGGTGGCCATAAAATTAGCAAACAGATTACAAATAGAAATAATAATGAAAGCAACAAAAGTTCTAAATTTATATAATCATGGAATGAAAAATATTATTTTTCCTGATATTGATAGAATTCTAGAACAATTATTATAATGAGTCAAAATCGCAGGAGGAATTAAAAATGAAAAATGTCATTACCTTTTTAGGTTTTGTAATATATGCAAGTTTAATATTTTTTATAAACAGTAGTGTTTTATTAGGAATCATATTATTGATAAACATTTTGACTATGGCTATTTGTAAGATAAAGCCAAGTACTGCAATTGGAAACATTGTAAAATTATTACCATTTATCTTACTAACTGTAGTGATTAACTGCATTTTAGCTAATTATCAGTATGCTATTTTGGTGGCAATTAAATTGATTTTAGTTTGTAATATTACTTTTGTTTATGCTAAAACAACTACCGTAAGAAATATAGCAAGTACGATAAAAAATCTTTGTATGCCTTTAAAGTTGTTTAAGGTAAATTTAGAGGATATTGAATTACTAGTTTGTATTTCTCTTTCTATGATTCCTATTTTAAAAACAGAGTATAGTGAATTAAAGGAGGCCTGCTTAGCAAAAGGTATTGCTATAAAGGTTTCTAATATGAAACCAATTTTAACGAAGCTTATGGTTTCTGTTATGAAGCGTGTGAATTATATTGAGGAATCTATGATTGAGAAAGGGTATGGAGGAGTGTAGAAATTGACAAATTTATTTTTTCAAATACACCCTTTGCACATACAGTTTATTTGCAAAAGACTGAACTACATTTCGTAAAATATATTGTTCCTTCGAAAGTTTACTATTTTTAATATAATGTTTTTCTGCAAAAACAATACGAATTGCTTTTTCCAATTCACTACAAAAGCGGTCATAAGCAAGGTCAATAGGAGAAGTCTTTAAAGCTAAGCCAATCAACTTTTCTATTTCATGAATACTATAGACTTCTTTCAAAACAAAAATAACAAACAAAGAAGCCATATGTTCTTTATTATACTTCTTGTTAGTAGGAGCCTTAATGGTTTTATGTTTTACATAGTTATTAATCATGGTTTTTGTTATAATTTTTTCGTCTTTTTCACTATCATTTTTAATATAACCAGCCAAATATTGTTCTAAAAAAGAAACTAACTGATCTATATACAAATCAATAATAGGAAGTTCTTCCCATCTTGGAAGATGGAAATCTTTAATTTCTATATTCATGTTAATTCACCTCATTTGCCAATAATCATAGCACTTTTTGACTCTATAGTCAACTACTTGACAACATATTTAAGATATGATAATCTAGTAATCAATACTAGATAAAGAAGGTTAAAATATGGAAAGAGAAAAATATTTTGAAGCAACTGAGTTTACAAACATAAAAGAGCTTATCCAAGATGCGGTAAGCAAATATAAAGAAAAACCAGCTTTTGTGATTAAACATAAAGAAGAAAAAACGGTATCTTATGAAGAAGTAAGCTACACGAGACTTTTAGAAGAAGTCAATCAATTAGGAACTAAATTTTATGATTTAGGTTACCAAGAAAAAAGAGTTGCCATAGTAGGAAGAAACTGCTATCAATGGGCATTAGCACATTTAACTAATTTATTAGGAGGAATTTTAAGTATTCCACTTGATAAAGAATTACAAGTAGAGGAATTAGAAAGCTGTTTAGTAAGAAGCAAAGCAGATGTTTTAGTATTTGACGAAAAATATATCCAAAATATTGAAGAAATAAAAAAACGAGGAAATGCAAAAATTGAAAACTACATTTGTATGACCAAACAAGAAGGATATGAGGATTTAGAAAACTTAAAAGAGCAAGGAAAAGTTTTACTAGAAGAAGGAAATAATACTTATCTACAAGCTAAAATTGATAGCTATAAAATGAACATTTTGTTATTTACCTCTGGAACTACTTCAAAATCAAAAGCAGTTATGCTTTCGCAAAACAATATAGCATCTAATGTGTATAGTATGCAATTAGTAGAAGATATTCGAAAAGAAGATGTAAACATTGCGTTTTTACCATTCCATCATATTTTTGGTTCTACTTGTATGGTTGTAATGTTAGCTTTTGGCGTAACTACAGTATTTCCAGATGGACTTCGCTATATTGCTCAAAACTTAAAAGAATACAAAGTGTCTATTTTTGTAGGCGTACCTTTGCTAGTAGAAGCTATTTACAAAAGAATCGAACAAGGAATAGCCAAAAAAGGAAAAACCAAGGTAGTTGCTTTTGCTAAAAAGGTAAGTAATTTGTTATTAAAATTACGGTATTGATATAAGAAAAAAACTATTTAAAGAAATTTTAAATGAATTAGGGGGAGCCTTACGATTTGTTATTTCTGGGGGAGCGCCATTAGACAAGAAAGTAGCACAAGGCTTTAATGAACTAGGAATTAACGTAGTCCAAGGATATGGTCTAACCGAAACTTCGCCAGTAATTTCAGCAGAAAATTTTAAAAAAATGAAATATGGCTCTATTGGTTTTCCAATGGAAAATGTGCAAGTTGAATTATTTAACCAAGACGAACAAGGAATTGGAGAAATTAGAGTAAAAGGGCCTAATGTTATGCTTGGCTATTATGAAAATGAAGAAGCAACCAAGGAAGTGTTAAGAGACGGTTGGTTTTATACAGGAGATTTAGCTTACTACGATAAAGAAGGATATTTGTTTTTAGCAGGAAGAAAAAAGGATATGATTGTTTTAAAAAATGGAAAAAAGGTATTTCCGGAGGAACTAGAAACATTAGTAAATCGACTAGACGAAGTTCTAGAGTGTATTGTTTATGGTATGCCAGAAAAGGACAAAAATGATATAAAACTTTCTGTTAAGATAGTTTATGATAAAGAAGTAGTTCAAGAAAAATATCCAAATACAACAAGTGAAGAACTAGAAAATATCATTTGGCAAAAGATTAAGGAGATTAATAAGACATTTCCTCCTTACAAATATATTAAAAATATGATTTTAACAGATCAAGAACTGATTAAGACGACAACAAAAAAAGTGAAGAGAAATGAAGAGATTAAGAAGTTGTTAGAGAACGAAATCTAGATTATGCTTATAAAAGCGGAAGTAAGATAGTGCCTATATCTTATTTCCGCTTTTGTTATTATGTGTGTTTTATTAAATTTCCGTAATTTTCAAATTAAACTTATCTTCAAAAACCTTTTTTTTAGCAATATACTCTTTCGTTTTAACACCCTTAACATCAATAACCTCAGTCGAATTATCCTTATGAAAAACAATAAAATCAGCTTTATATTTTAATTTAGGTGCCAAAATAAAAGTAGGTTGTAAGCAAAATCCATTAATCTCTTTTCCTTGTAAGCGCAATTTTAATTCACAATAATAATCTGCTTCTTTTTGACTATCAAACGTATGACCGTCGATTGAAACCTTATTAGCACGGTACTTACTAGTTTTGTTTCTATTATTTGTAAAATTTTTATAATCGTCTACACTCCAATGTTCCATTTTAAAAATACACTCCTTGTTCTATTTTGTAACATTATATAGAAAAAAGTAAAAAAGTGCAAGAAAAAATCTAGGCTTTTTTTAGAATGTATGATAAAATAACATAAGTGAGTTAGGTCTTGATAATTGTGAAGTAAAAGAATACAATCTATAAAATTTTAGAAAGGAAAAACAAATGGAGGGAGAAAAACTAAAGAGAAGAAAAGCAATTGTATCCAATAGTATTATGCCATTTTTTATAGGAATATCAGGGGACTTAATGTTCTTTATTGCCATATCTACTTTATTTTTAAGCATAGTAAAAGGGCTATCAGCTACTGAGATAACCTTTTTGTCAACCATATCAAATTTATTTTGCATTTTGTTACAATTACCAGCCTTAAAAATAATACAAAAAATAGGAAATCTAAGAGCTATACGACTAGGAACCATCATGCTATTAGTTAGTAGTTTATTAATTACTTTTGGTAATAATTATACAACTATTTTAATAGGATACATTTTAGATCGGAAGAGCACACGTCTGAACTCCAGTCACAATGCCTC
>CAMSQT010000093.1 GCA_947062645.1 uncultured Clostridium sp.
ACACTCTTTCCCTACACGACGCTCTTCCGATCTACACTACATTTTTCAACTCTACTACCACTTAATCTTCCTGCTATTGGTCCAAATGTATAGAATTGGCTATAAGTAGAAATGGTTGAATTTTTGATGTGGACATTGCTAACAACTGTTTTACTGTAAATTTCATTGGCAATAAATCCTTTTTGCCATGAACCTACTTTGCTTGTTATATAAGCATTTTCTATCACAAGGTTTTTAATGGTTGCTCTTTCTATTTCGTTAAATATTGGTTTTTGTAAATTGTAGATGGTATGCCCATTTCCATTAATGGTTCCTTCAAACATGCCATCTCCAAAATAGGTTAAGGAATCTACTTCATATTCAGAAGCATCATAATCTTTGGTTAGGTTAAAGGTTTTTGTTGGATATTGTCTCATTTGATAAAGTAAGTCTTCAAAAGATTCATTTTTTACATAAGAACCTGTATTTCCCATAACACCAAAAGGTACTTCTACTTTTGCTTGTCTTTCGTCTCCTTTGTAGATGATCGTATTTTCTACATCTAATTCTAAAATAACTTTTCTTTGCTCAATTCTACAAGATTTTATATTGGCATGCATATCTGGCATATTTTTCATTTTTACTTTTGCTACATAATTTTCTGGATTTTCAATTATTTCATTACTATCAATGTTCTTTACTTCCATTGGAAATCCATAATATATATGGTATAACCTAACATCTTGTATATCTTTTAGTTGGATTTTTCGTTCTGTAAAATCAATTTCTTCTTGTAATAATATTTGTTCTTGGTATTCATTTTCTCCAGTTCCTAAAGCATTGGTATCTAGGTCATAATTAGCCTTTACTTTAATGTTATAGTATTCACTATCTATTTTTTCAAATGTAATTTGATTATTGCCTACTACTAAATTTTGTGTTTTGATTTCATTTTTATGGTCATCCAAAATTACAATGGTTCCATTTGAGATAGTTGTTTCTATGTCATTTAGGTTAAAGCTTGCCACTACCTTATTTTTGTCAGTATCGTCTTCTTTGTATCCAAAACTGGTAATGGTTGGTTTTTCTTTTAATACTTCGATTTTTATTTTTTGTTCTGGTTCTACGTCTAAAAATCTCTTATTGTTTAATATAATGGTTTCTAATTTGTATTCTTTTACACCACTTTCTTCTAGTCCTGCTAATTTAGTGGTATAAATATTAGTTCCTTCTGTGTGTGTTAATACATATTCTTTGCCATCTATGATTGCTTTTTCTGGTAAGAAACTGGTTGCATTGGTGCAATTAAAGCTTAGGGTAATTTCTTCGTTTTTCTCAAAATATTTTGTGTCTTTTTCTTTGTTTGCTGTTTTTAGGTCACTTACTTGTAGGTTATAGTCACCAACTAGCATAATTTTTGCTTCTCGAATGACTTGATTTTCTTCTATGTTTTCGTCACCTTCTGGATAACGATTATAGTTTGCAATAAATCTTGCTGTATATTCTTTGTCAATTTCTACATTTTCGAAAAGTACTCTTCCATGTTCGCCATCTCTTTCGATGGTTGGTTCTTGGATTACTTGCTCTGGATTTCCATCCACTGCTGGTTTTACTAATTGTACTTTTCCTGTGATAAAGCTATTATCTGGGTCTACTAATGTAAAGGTTACCGTTACTTGATTGTTAGCTAGGTTATCTTCTTGTTTAATTTCTTCGATTTTTGGTAGGTCTTTTAATACAGTTACTTCTATAGTATTTTCTACAATTGCTTCGGTTTGGTCAGCAAAAATGATTTTACTAGCTGTTAACGCTAATACTTTTGCTTCTTCTCCTACTTCTGTAATTATTTCATAGGTTCCATTGGCTACTTTGGTAGCAATACAATCTAGGTTATTAACACGAATTTTTGCAACTTCACTTTCACTGTTGGTTTCTATTTCATATGTGATTTTTACAGTTTCTTTCTTTTCTAATGTGGTTGGTTCTACTTTTGCATTTTTTATGGTTGCAAAACGATTTGCTGTAATTTCTTTTTCAAATAGAACACTGTCTGTTATGATATGGTCTTCTGTTTCTTGGTAAGTTGCAATTACTTTAATAATGTAACTATCTGTTGTTTGGGTGTTAAAGATTTTTTCTATGTTTCCATTTTCTATTTCTTCTGTTGTTATGTCTTGACTTGCTATGATATTTTCTCCACTATCATAAAGTACTACTTTGGCTGATTGAATTGATTTTGCTTCATCTTCTATGTGGAAGGTTACTTTAATATTTTTTTCTTGTACATTTTCTTCTGCTTTTAGGTCAGATACAACTGGTTTTTGTGCATCAATTGTAATGGTTACTGTATTTCCTGTCTCTAATACAATTTCTTTTCCGTTTTTTAATTTTACTTTTTCAATGGTAATGGTATTTTCTCCTATTTGTTCTAATCCATCGATGGTTGCTACATAACGGTCTTCTTGTTTGGTTACTTCATATTGTTTGTTATTTACCGTTATTGTACTTGGCTCAAAGTTTGAACTACCAGTGTTTTCATAAGCAATATTGGTACTGTCAAATTGAATGGTAATTGGTTCTTTTTTAGCAAATTTATTGCTTTCTTGACCATCCTTTAATGTATGTATGTTGCTGATACTAAATTGGTAATCAAGTGCCATCGTAAATTCTTTGCTATAAACAAAAGATTCTCCTGTATATTCTTTTCCTTCGATAGGGTCTTTGGCAGCATTGTATGCTACATTGATAATAACACGGTAAGTTTTTCCGTCTTCTACAGGTACTTCTTGGCGATTTTCTCCTGCTGTTATGTTAGTTTGTGCCACTATTACTTCTGTTTCTTTTACTTGTGGTTCTAGTGTGTTTTGCATTTGTTCTGCTTGTGGTTCTATGTTTGCAATTTCATAAACGCTAAATTGTGCTGATGTGATGCTTTGTTCTTGATCTACTAGATTAAAGTTTATGTAGGCTTTTCCTTCAAAGGTTTCTTCTAATTTGTAACTATTTTCTTCTATATAAGGTTCTGCTTTTAAAACACATACAGAAATCGTATTATCTACTTTTACTTCTGCTCCTGTGTTTAAAATAACTTTATTTATGTGGTATTCTTGTTTTCCTGCTTGATTTCCTACATTTACTTTTATTTTGTAAGCTCCTGATTCGTTTTCCACATTTTGTTCTTGGTTGTTGATAACTATTTTTTCGATGCTTACATCTTGATAATTTATCATGGCTCCAAATGTTATCTCAATTGTTTCACCTTTTTTTGGATAGTAATTTGGTGTATCCATATTGATTAATTCCACTGTATAATCTCTTTTGTTTTCTATCTTTTTAATTAAAAGTGAAAGGTCTGTTACCGTGATTTCTCCATCACCATTCATATCTGCATTTGTATGTTTTTCTTCTGGCAATTCTTGTAGATGAATTAGGTGTTTTTCTAATAGATTAACGTCACTATAATCTATAATGCCATCGTCATTTAATTCTCCCTTAGAAGAAATTACATTAGCAGCATAAATAACACCTAAAGATAATATTAGGAATAGTGCTAAGCACATACTAATTTTACTAATTTTCCTCGTTTTTTCTTTCATAAGTATTTTCTTCCTCCATTTTTATTTTACAAATAATTATTTAAGGCTTTATTCTAGTTTTAGTAAGTCCAATAATATTAATTTCATTTGTGCTATGTCATTGATGTCAATTTCCATACTTCCATCTACGTCTGCTGCTTTTAGTTTTATTCCTTCTAGTGCTGTTAAATCAAGTAGGTGTAGTTTTAATTCTGCTATATCGTTTATTCCAATTTCTCCATCACTGTCTGTATCTCCTATTACAACAAGTGTAAATTGTAAGGTTTTTCCTACTTTTATTTGGGTTCCTGTGGTGATAATTCCATCTTCTGCAAGTGGCATTCCTTCATGGTCTGTAAATACAATTTGTGGATCAGTTGTTACATTTTCTAATGTTACATTTTCTTTAAATTGTGCTACTGTTGTATTTGGTAAAATTCTTTCTATATAGCCTCCTGCTATCGTATATTTAGTAGAAGTAATTTTTTCTGGTTTTGGTTCTTCTGGTTTTTCTGTTTGTTCTTCTATAATATTGATGGTTGCTTTTGTTTCTGCAATGGCAATATCTCTTTCTCCTTCTGAGGTTATGATATCTTTTATTTTAATGTCTGTGATGGTTGCTTTTACTTCTTGTTTGGTTTTTAGTGTAATGCTTACAATATCTTCTGGTTCTGTGCTACCTACCTTTTTGATGGCAACAAATTCTCCTGTTGCTTGATTGTACTGTAATTTTTCCCAATCATTTAAACATTGGAAATCTTCTTGTTTTACTTCTTCAAATATGTCTTTATTATACTCTAATGTTGCTTGGTAAGCATTTAGTCCATCCTTGATTTGTTGGTATTCACTAAAATTTAAGGTAATGGTTACTTCTTCCCCTCCTTTTAGTTCATTTGTAGAAGCTTTTGCTTGTGCTTTTAGGTTAGCTGCTGCTAGTAAATTACTTGTTAGCAAGATTAATGCGATTAATCCTGTTAAAATAATCACTTTCTTTTTCATATTCTCTCATTCCTTTTCTTTTAAAATACTATTGTTCCTTACTATTATAGCATTTTGTTTTTTGCTACTTCAAGTGGCTTTTAGCTTTGTTGTTCTAGTGCTTTTTTGCTTTTCTTACGCATCCTCACTTTTGGCTGTTTTTTAATGTTTCTTTACAAGTTTATTAATTTTTGTTTACAATTATGAAATAGACTTTTATGTAACAAAAAAGGAACTAGATAACTAGTTCCCTTTCTCCGTTTCGGTAGAGGCTTCCGCTTCTTGCCTTAACTTTTCCTTTACACCTTCTACATCAACAGATGTATCATCTTCTATCTGTTGGAGTATTTCTGGTAAATCTTTCCCTTTGGTCAATTTCTCCACCTCCTTGTGGAAAATGACGACAGAATAAAAAATTCTGTCTATGGTTTACTTTGCGTCTATATTATTATAACACATTTTTTACAAAATAGCAAATTAATCGTCAAATAATAATTTAATTCCCCAAATTCCAGAAACACCAACTAATCCATAGATAATTCTTGAAATTATTGTCATGTCTCCAAAAATAGCTGCTACTAAGTTAAAATTAAAGATTCCTATTAGTCCCCAGTTGATAGCACCTATAATAATTAGGATTAAAGCGATTTTATCAATTATTTTCATTGTTTACCCTCCTTTTTTATATTAAATTGTTGTTTTGTTTAGTATGTGCCTTTTCTTAAAAAATTATACATTGGAAATTTTTGCTTGAATTTTTTGTTTTTTTGTGATAATTTGTAATTAGAAAATTGCCAAAAAGGTCCGTCCCTAATGGCAAAAAAGGAGTTTAGAGATCGGAAGAGCGTCGTGTAGGGAAAGAGTG
>CAMSQT010000094.1 GCA_947062645.1 uncultured Clostridium sp.
GAGGCATTGTGACTGGAGTTCAGACGTGTGCTCTTCCGATCTAAAACAAAATAATTTTAAATAAAAATGTACATACTAATCCTAAACAAAATTAGGAGGTATGTAAAAAATGGAACCAAATCAAAAAATCAACTGTACAGTAGAAAGTTGTAAATATAACAACAAAGAAAATGCAAAATGCACTTTAGAAGCAATTCAAGTAACACCAATTGACAACATGCAAACAAAAACACCTGATGAATCTATGTGTGCAAGTTACAAAAACAAAAAAGAATAAAAATAGAAAGGTTAGTATTTAAGAGATTATTTTTTACATACTAACCTTTTTAGCTAAAAATACTACTTGACAGATTTTAAAAATAGAAATACAATAACAAAAAAGAAGAGGAGGAAGGAAATATGTTAGTAACAACAAAAGAAATGTTTGAAAAATCAATGAAGGAAGGATATGCCATTGGTGCATTTAATGTCAATAACATGGAAATTATACAAGCTATTGTAGATGCAGCAGCAGAAAGCAAATCACCTGTCATTTTACAAGCATCAGCAAGTGCTATAAAATATGCAAGAATTAATTATTTAATGAAAATGGTAGAAGCAGCAGTAGAAGAGCATCCAGAAGTGCCAATTGCCATTCACTTAGACCATGGACCAGATTTTGAAACTGCCAAAATGTGTATTGATAGTGGATTTACATCAGTAATGATAGATGGTTCTAAATATGATTTTGAAGAAAATGTAGCGTTAACTAAAAAAGTAGTAGACTATGCTCATAGTAAAGGTGTAGTAGTAGAAGCAGAATTAGGAAAACTAGCAGGAATTGAAGATGAAGTAAATGTAGAAGCAAAGGATGCCATGTACACAGACCCTGCACAAGCACAAGAATTTATAGAAAGAACGGGATGTGATTCTTTAGCAATTGCGATAGGAACTAGCCATGGTGCTTACAAATTTAAAGGAGAAGCAAAATTAAGATTTGATATCTTAAAAGAAATAAAAGAAAGAATACCTAATACACCAATTGTATTACATGGGGCATCAACAGTAATACCAGAATTGGTAGAAATGTGTAATCAATATGGAGGAAACATTCCAGGTGCAAAAGGAGTACCAGACGAAATATTAAACGAAGCCAGTAAATCTGGTGTATCTAAAATAAATGTAGATACAGATTTAAGATTGGCAATGACAGGAGGAATTAGAAAAGTATTTGCTGAAGACCCAAGTGCTTTTGATCCAAGAAAATACTTGACTCCTGCAAGAGAATTAATCAAAGAAACGGTAAAACACAAAATGACAGATGTTTTTGGTTCAAGTAATAAAATCTAATAAGTGTGCAATTGGGGACGTTTCTATTTTCACATTAATAATAGAACCGTCCCCAATTATATATCCTTTATCGAGTAGCATTTTTTAAATTGAAAGCAATTTGTTTTTGAGCATCTTTTTTAGCTAAGTCTTGACGTTTATCATAAAGTTTTTTTCCTTTTCCAATTCCTAAGTCTACTTTGACATGGCTTCCTTTAAAATAAAGGCTAATAGGAACTAGGCTATAACCTTTTTGTTTCGTTAAACCAATTAACTTGTTGATTTCTTTTTTATGTAGCAATAGTTTTCTGTCGCGTAAAGGGTCTTTATTAAAGATGTTTCCGTGTTCATAAGGACTGATATGCATACCGCAAATAAAAACTTCTCCGTTTTTTACATAGGCATAGCAATCTTTAAGATTTACTTTTCCTGCACGAATGGATTTAATTTCTGTACCAGATAATACAATTCCAGTTTCTAATTTATCTTCTATTGTGTAATTATGATAAGCAGTTGGATTTTTTGCAATTAATTTTGTATTCATATTCTTAATTACCTCGATTTTAATTTTTTAAGTAAATTCGTTTTTTATTATAACATAATTTAGAGAAGAACAAAAGAGGAATAAAGAAAAAGTTGCTAAAAGTAACAATACCTTTAACAACTTTTAAAATTAATCTCTACCATCATAATCATTAGAACGAAGTTGCATTGAATAGTACCAAACTAAAGCAACAATTGCAATAGCTGCAATACCAAGAATAAGCCAAGTCCATGCAGTTGCATTCATACCCATAAAAGTATTATCAGTAGTAGTAGAAGTTCTGGTAGCAGTATAATTGTTATTCATAATATCATTTCCTACATTGTTAGCACCTTGTTCCATTTTAGAGGTAGCATCTTTAGAAGCATTAGAAACACCTCTTGCAGCATCTTCCATAGCATTTTCAGCACCACCAACTACATTTCTTACACCATCTGCAGCTTCTTGCATACCATTATTAGCAAAAGAAATGGTAAAAGAAAAAATACCAATAATTAAAGCAACTACGCTAATTAATAATTTTTTGTACATAAAATTATCCTCCCATTTTAAATTTTAATAAGCTTATTAGTTTTCATATGTTTGTATATGAAAATTAAATACTAATATTAGTATTTAGAAAATGTAAAAAAATTATACAGACAAAAATTTCAAAAAAAGTTTAAAATTTTGAAATAAAATAAAGTTCTTTAATATAAAAAACTCTCAATGTAGAGAGTTTTTAAGTTTATTTTTATTTTTTTAAACGAATAAGAATTGCAATAGAGAGTAAGATAAGTAAAATACCAATTACGATTAATAATATGTTAAGCACGGTTGAAATTTCTAAACCAGAATTAGAATTAGCATTTACATTACTTACTGTTGTTGGTGTGTTAGAAGAATTTATATTTGTTGTATTAGTGCTACTTTCAGCATCTTCCTCTTCATTTGTAGTGTTTGAATTAATAGCGTTTTCGTCAGTACTATTTGAAGAGTTTGTGTTATTATTGTTAGTATCTGTGTTTGATGCGTTATCCGTATTCGTTGAAGAATTTGATGTTAAATCAGCATCATCTCCTGTTAAGTCGTCTGTCATATCCAAATCAACAGCATAACAAATGTTAAATCCTAATAAGGTAATTAAAAGTGTTAAAATTAAAAAAATTTTTCTTGTTTTCATATTTGTTTTCCCTCCATTAAAACCTTTTTGGTTAGTTCTTTTGTTCTTTAATATGATAACACAAAAGACTAAAAAATGTCTAGTAAAATTTATAAATTTGTCCAAAATTTATAAAATAAGGTGTAATTTTGTTTAAGTTTGTACATAATATATTTAGCAATTAGAAAGGATTGGTGATTTTATGATACAAATTAGACCAGCAACGGATTTGCAAAATAATTATAATGCCATAGAAAAAGAGGTTTTAGAAGGTGAGCAAATGATGTATTTAACAAAAAATGGTTATGGTTCTATGGTAATGTTAAGTTTGGAAAAGTATACAGAATTAACAGATAAGCAAAATGTACTTAATATAGCAAATACGAATGCAAAAAAAGAGCATATTGAAATTATTTCAAGACCAAAAAGATTGGTTGAGGATGATGACGAATAAAAAGAAGTAGAAGAGATTAGAGATAGCTTGCTAAAAGGCTATTTCTTTTTTATATAAAAATAAGAAATGGCTTGACAAACAAAAACAAATGTTTTACAATAAATATAACCTAAAAGGATGTGAGAATTATGAATGAAGAAAATAATATAATATCTGTAAATAAAGAAGTGAATGTAATAGAATATGATATAGAAAATATTAAAAATTTAATTTATACAATTCGAGAAAAGCAAGTAATGTTAGATAGTGATGTAGCAATACTATATCATTATGAAACAAAGAGAATAAATGAAACTGTAAGAAGAAACAAAGAACGTTTTCCAATAAATTTTTGCTTTCAACTAACTGAAGATGAAACAGAAAACTTGAGGTCGCAATTTGCGACTTCAAGTTTAGAAAAAGAAAACTATGGAGGAAGAAGAACATTACCGTATGTATTTACAGAACAAGGAATAGCAATGCTTTCAGGATTGTTGAAAAATGAAATAGCAATTCAAGTAAGTATAAATATTATGAATGCATTTGTTGAAATGCGAAAACTTTTAGTTACAAATGGACAAGTATTTGAAAGATTATCAAATGTCGAGTATAAATTGTTGGAGCAAGATAGAATGTTATCAGACCACGAAAAGAATTTTGAAAAGGTATTTGATGAGTTACAAAAAAACAAAAAAGAAAAATTTAGTCAAAAAATATTTTTTGATGGACAAATTTATGATAGTTATAGTTTAATAATTGATATAATAAAAACTGCTCAAAATAAAATTTTAATTATAGATAATTATATAGATGATAGTATTTTAAAAATGCTATCAAAGAAAAATAAA
The DNA here is from genome assembly GCA_947062645.1 of uncultured Clostridium sp. GTDB lineage: Bacteria > Bacillota > Clostridia > TANB77 > CAG-508 > CAG-269. The sequence continues at coordinate 4,275 of CAMSQT010000094.1, forward strand.
AATGTAGAAGTTGTTATATTAACATCACAAAATAGTAATATAAGTAAATTAGATATTAATAAATTTAATAAACAATATCCAACTTTAAAAATAGCCAAAACAAATAAATTTCATGATAGGTTTATTGCAATAGATAATAAAGAATTATATCATTGTGGAGCATCGCTAAAAGATTTAGGAAAGAAATGCTTTGCCATATCAAAAATGAGTGATATAGAATATATAAAAAGATTGGAGAAAGTAAGGAGTATAAAATGGAGAGATTTAAGTTAGTAACAGCAGTACATTTAATATTAATAGAAAATGAAAAAATATTATTGCAAAGAAGATATAATACAGGATATGAAGATGGTAATTATAGTATTGTAGCGGGGCATATAGATGGCAATGAAAGTGTAATAAAAGCAATGCAAAGAGAGGCAATAGAAGAAGCTGGAATAAAAATAAAGGAAGAAGATTTAGAAATTGTTCATGTTATGCATAGAAAAACACCTGATAGAGAAAGCATAGATTATTTTCTTACTTGTAAAAAATATGATGGTAAGATTGAAATTATGGAAAAAGATAAATGCGATGAACTAAAATTTTATGACTTAAAGGAGTTGCCCAATAATGTGATTCCATATGTAAGATATGGAATAGAATATTATTTAAATAATGAACCATTTTCTATATATGGATGGTGAATAAAAATGATGTATTTGAAAAAATTTGAATTACTTGATAAAGAAGAATGGAGTGGCTATCCTTTTCATATATTTTTGGAAAAAGAATTTTTTGAAATAGAATTTGCTCCTATTACAATTTTTTATGGTGATAATGGTTCTGGAAAGTCAACATTACTTAATATTATAACTGAAACAATTAATAAGGACAAAAAAGTAATTAGCAGAAAAAAGCCATTAGTTAAATCCGATTACTTTGATATGTATACAACTAAATGTAATTATTATTTAGAAAATAGTATTCCTTTAAGAAGTAAAATTATTTTTAGTGAAGATAAGATCGGAAGAGCGTCGTGTAGGGAAAGAGTGTTGGATCGAGTGT
>CAMSQT010000095.1 GCA_947062645.1 uncultured Clostridium sp.
ATGAGGCATTGTGACTGGAGTTCAGACGTGTGCTCTTCCGATCTAATAATTTTTATAATTTATATATTAAGATTATAACGAATTATTGCCAAAAAGGAACGTCCCCTTTGGCAATTTTTAAACTTTTAATTTTTTAATGATTTTGATTTCGTGATAAAGATTGTCAATAATAGCTTTTCTAGTTTGGTAGGCTGTTTTATATTCTTCGTAGATGGAAGTATAATTTTCTAAGGTTTCTTTGTTTTTTAATAACATTTTTGCACCTTCATAGTAATAATTCTTATCTTTTTCCTTTTTAGCTTTTTTCATCTTTTCTAGGTAATCTTTTATTTGTTCGAATCTTTTAAGTTCCTCTTTTAATTCATTTACATACTTCTCAGTGCAATAGATTTCGTATTCAATATCATCAATAACAACTTTAAAAAGTTTTTTTACAATAATCGGATTGTTTTTTCCAAGGTTAGTATTATCTACTACTTTGTGAAGTGCAGAGGACTGATTAATAGAATTAGTAGGTTTCGTATTTTCAATCAATATTTTTAAAGTATCAGAAATACCAATATGTGATTTATATTGCCTTTTACTAACAATAGCATCATATTCATCAGCAACACGGATAATTTGTGCTTCATAAGGAATATCTTTTTTGGTTAAGCCGTTGTGGATAACCAGAACCATTTAAAGCCTCGTGATGATAGTAAGCTCCTGCTGCATATGGTCTTAACATAGGATCTTTCATACACATGTTGTAACCCAAAGTGGTATGTGTTTTCATGGTCTCATATTCTTCTTCTGTTAGTTTTCCTGGCTTTTGAAGAACAGAAGAAGGAACAAATAATTTTCCAACGTCATGTAAATAAGCACAAATGGTGCAGTATTCTGTAAAAGATTTATTACAATGAAGATATTCGCAAAGTCTACAAGTTAAGCTTGCTACGTTTTCACAATGTTTTCTTGTAAATACATCTAGTTTGTCTAACATATTTAGTTGATATCTCATACTTTCGTTTAGATTGTAAGATTTCAAGTTTGTTTTATCATAAAAATCGAATTTATTGTCCATAATATTGTTCTCCTTTGTTTTTCATTTTTTATAATAGCATGAATATAAAAAAACTGCAAGATTTATTGATAGAAAGTTAACAAAAATAGTAAGAAAATATATTATGGTAATAGTTTGAAAATGTAAGTATAATTAAAAAGAAAGAAGGAAAAAATATAAAAACAAAAGAGGCTAAAACCCTTGGGGGAGTACACACACACACACACACACACAGGCAATTTACAAAATAGAATAAAAGAGCAAAAGGGAAGTATTACATTATTTGTATTAATTTCATGTATGTTTATGATTACGGTGTTATTACTAGTCAATATTGGAATTATGAATAAAAATGCCAGTCAAAATAGAGAATTAGCACAAATAGCAAAAAATTATGCGGTTAATGAAAAGGATTTAGAAAATGCATATAAAAAAATTGCGGATGAAAATGGATATCCTAGTTACAAAGAGGTACAAGACATTGTAAATGAAATGATAAAAGGGATAAAAGAAGAAGTTAAACTAGAAGCATTTCCAGTAGGAAGTATTTATCTATCAACTAATTCAAATAATCCTAGCAATTACTTGGGAGGAACATGGGAAAGTTATGGACAAGGAAGAACACTAGTAGGAGAGGGAACAGGAACAGACAGTAATAATACTGCTAAGCTATTTAACGCAGGAGCAACAGGAGGAGAGTATACACATACATTAACAGAATCGCAACTTCCATTTATAAGTGGAGAATGGGCTACACCAGTAGTAGGTCTACACGCTAATAGAGGTATAAAAGGGCATGCGTTTGGAACAAATTTTGGAACAATAGGAAATTCGAATCCATATGGAATAACAGATGGAACAACAGGAACAAAAATCACAACAGGACCTCAATATGGATATGGTTTTAAATTTGGTGGTAATCAACCACATAATATTATCCAACCCTATATTGTAACTTATATGTGGAAAAGAACAAGCTAAAGCTAAAAGAGCCTAGCTTGTTTTTTTAAAATATCATTGAAAACTAGCTAAAATTGTGGTATGATAAAGCAAGCAAAAAATAAAACGGAGGAAACCAATATGTATAGAACGAAAACTTGTGGAGAATTAAAGCTAAAAAATGTAGGAGAAGAAGTAGAACTAGCCCGGATGGATACAAAAAATAAGAAACCTAGGAGGCATGATATTTATCGACTTAAGAGACGAATTTGGAATCACCCAAATTGTAATTAGCGATGAAGCTATGCAACAACAAGCAAAAAACTTAAACACCGAAAGCTGTATCCACATTTTACGGACAAATTGTGGAAAGAACAAGTAAAAATACTAAAATTCCAACAGGAGAAATCGAAGTAGTAGCCAAAAAACTAGAGGTATTAGGAAAATGTAAAAACATACTACCTTTTGAAATTAACAATGACCAAGAAGTAAGAGAAGACCTAAGACTAGAATACAGATTTTTAGACCTAAGAAATGAAGATTTACATAGCAACATTTTACTACGTTCTAAAATACTAAAAACCCTAAGAGACAAAATGGATGAATTAGGATTTACGGAAATTCAAACACCAATCTTAGCCAACTCCTCACCAGAAGGAGCCAGAGACTACCTAGTACCAAGTAGAATAAACCCAGGAGAATTTTATGCCTTACCACAAGCACCGCAACAATTTAAGCAATTACTAATGGTAGCAGGATTTAACAAATACTATCAAATCGCACCATGTTTCCGTGACGAAGACCCACGAGCTGATAGAGCGCCAGGAGAATTTTATCAACTAGACTTTGAAATGAGTTTTGCTACCCAAGAAGATGTTTTCCAAGTAATCGAAGAAGTTGTACCATACACTTTTAAAAAATTCACAAATTGGCAAGTAGATGAAGGACCATTTGTGCGAATCCCTTACAAAGAAGCCATGGAAAAATACGGGATTGACAAACCAGACCTAAGAAATCCGCTTATCATTCAAGACGTAACCAAGTTATTTCAAAATAGTGATTTTAATGCTTTTAAAGGAAAGACCATCAAAGCCATTGTTGTGCCAGAAGGAGCAAAACAAGGAAGAAAATTCTTTGACAAAATGGGAGAATTTGCAACCACCGAAGAAGTAGGAGCAAAAGGATTAGCTTGGGTAAAATTTGAAGAAACAGGAGAAATAGTAGGAGGGATTGCAAAATTCATAACCCAAGACATCAAAGAAACCCTAGAAAAAGAATACAAAGTACAAAAAAACACAGCCATATTCTTTATAGCAGACGAATTCGAAAAAGCACAAAAAATAGCAGGAGCCGTTAGAATAGAATTAGGAAACAGATTAGACCTAATTGAAAAAAATGTTTACAAGTTCTGTTTCATTGTAGATTTTCCAATGTACGAATTAGCAGATGACGGAAGCATTGACTTTAGTCATAATCCATTTTCTATGCCACAAGGAGGACTAGAAGCTTTGCAAACCAAAGACCCATTAGACATATTAGCCTACCAATATGACCTAGTATGTAATGGTTATGAAATGGCATCTGGAGCTGTTAGAAACCACAATCCAGAAACCATGGTAAAAGCATTCCAAATAGCAGGATATCAAGAAGAAGACGTAAAAAATAGATTTGGTGCATTATACAATGCCTTCCAATATGGAACACCACCACATGCGGGGGCAGCTCCAGGAGTAGACAGAATGATTATGCTAATTGCTAATTCACAAAACATTCGAGAAATCATAGCATTTCCGAAAAATAAGAAAGCAAGAGACTTGCTTATGCGCGCACCATCTGTTGTTACGAAAGAACAACTAGATGATGTACATATCAAATTAAAATAGGTGCAATTGGGGACGTTTCTTTTTTCACATTGTGCAATTAGGGACACATCTTCAATTAATAGAAGTTTAGATAGTTATCTTATGAATATTATTTTTTATATTCATAACTTCGGCCTGCATAACATCAATTAAGAAATTCTAAATTAATTTTATGGCACCCTTCCACGTCAAGCGCGGACGCTTTCCATAAAATTAATTAAAAATTTCTAAATGATTTTATTTACATTCGTTATTTCTATAAAAAATAATATTCAAAAGATAACGAATAATAAATTTACCAAATTGAAGATGTGTCCCTAATTGCACAATGTGAAAAAAGAAACGTCCCCAATTGCACATGAAGGAGAAAGAAAAATGGAATATAGATATAAACCAAGTGACAGGGTATGTTCACAAGAAATGATAATAGAATTAGATGGTGACATCATAAAAAAAGTTACAATTGTTGGAGGTTGTGCGGGAAATACGGTTGGTGTTTCTAATTTAATTCAAGGAATGAAAATTGACGAAGCAATTCAAAGAATAAAAGGTATTCCTTGTGGCCTTCGTGGAACTTCTTGTCCAGATCAACTAGCAATCGCTTTAGAAGAAACAAAAAAAGAAATAGAAAATAAAAAATAAAAAAAGAGGAAAATAAAATGAAGGAAAAAGTTTTGCTAGGAATGAGTGGAGGAGTGGACAGTTCAGTAGCCGCCATTTTGCTAAAAAAGCAAGGGTATGATGTGATTGGCTGTACCATGAGATTATGGGAGCAAAAAGAAGAAAAAAATCAGGCGATTTCCGACGCGAAAAAGGTTTGTGACAAGCTACAAATTCCGCACTATACCATAGATTGTAAACAAGAATTTAAAGAAAAAGTAGTTGATTATTTTGTGACAGAATATAAACAGGCAAAAACACCAAATCCATGTGTAGAATGTAATCGATATTTAAAATTTGGTGCTTTTTATAAAAAAGCAAAAGAATTACAATGTGACTATATTGCAACTGGTCATTATGCAACAATCCAGTTTTCCTCAAAATATAATCAATATGTTTTAAAAAAATCAAAAGAGGAAAAAAAGGATCAAACTTACTTTTTATATACGATTTCACAAGATATGTTACCCCATATTATTTTTCCTTTACAAGATTGTTGCCAAAAAGAAGAGATTAGAAAAATAGCAAAAGAAAATGATTTAGAAGTAGCAGGCAAAAAAGACAGTCAAGAAATTTGTTTTATTCCCAATGATAATTATCAAGAATTCCTAAAACAATATGGAAATCATAAAAACAAAGTAGGCAATATTGTATTGGAAAATGGGCAAATAGTAGGACAACATAGATCGGAAGAGCGTCGTGTAGGGAAAG
>CAMSQT010000096.1 GCA_947062645.1 uncultured Clostridium sp.
GAGGCATTGTGACTGGAGTTCAGACGTGTGCTCTTCCGATCTTAAAGTTGTTTTGAATAACTTTAAATAACTCAAACCTAATTTGTTCTTCTGCATTTTGTAATTCATAAACTTCTTCTGCTACAATATGTTTTTCTTTCATTATTTCTACAATTTTTTCTACATCTAATCTTCTTTCTTCAAAAGATAATTCTGTATCACATATGTATTTTGTTTTAAATTTAGTATCAAGAAAAAGAGCGTGTGCAGGTTTAGTGTTAACATAGTGTATATCAAAAACTCTTTTAGTTTCATATAAGAATAATTTTTCAGGCACACTTAAATTTCTAACAAGAGAATTATTAGAGTATTTACTAATTAGTTCTAACCTTTCTTTTAAATCTGTTTTTTTCTCTATAAAGTTTTCTATTAATAAATCTCGTATATTTTCAAAAAATTTCATATATTCATTATGCTTTTTGGCTGATATTTTATCTATTTCTTGAACCCATTTCAAAAGCAAAATTTGTGTAGTATATTCATCTTCTTCTAATTCACTAAAGAAATCATTAGGAGAGTATTTAGTTTCTTCAATAAATACACCAATTTGAGATTTGAATAATAAATCACTTCTAAATACTTTAGTGTTATAGGTTTTCACAATTATATCTATTAATACTTGAGTATAGAAATGTGTATATGGAGAAAATTTTAAACATGCTCTAACAATTTGAAACATTTTTAAGAGACAATCAATTTTTTCATCTTCAGAATCAGTTTCTTTAGAATAACATACAAGTTCTATAAGCTGTGTGTACATTGCTTTCAATTTATCAAAATCTTCATAACTCATTACAGCAAATTCATATAATTTATCTCCAATATTATATTCAAAATCACCAATAGCACCAAAATATTCTCCGAGTATTTCTTATTATAATTTTATTATTGTTAAGTGTGAAATTAGTAATCATATCAAGGTTTCCTCCATTTCTAAAAATAGAATATAGTTATTTCAATTTTTACTTTATCTATAGACTTGTAAAAATCTATTTACAACACTATTTTAGCATCTTATAATGATTTTAGCAAGATAGAAAATAGCATTTTAAAATACTTATTTTCTATTTATAACATAGTACATTGAAAATTGAATAGCAAGTTACAAGCACAGATAATGAAACTTTCGTCTGGCTAACGTGATGTAAAGGGTCGATTCACTAAAGGTGGAATGAGGACAAATCTCATATGGGTATATAACTTACCACTTGTAACTTTTTTCTTAGCTCTAGGAAGCGAAGCAACGTAGAGATAAGTTATGCAAAATGAAGTGGAGCTAAAATTAAAAGTAATATTTTTAAACTTTTAATAATAGTATTGAAAAGAAAGTTGGTGAGGATTTTGAAAAAGAGTTTGAATATTACATTTATTAATCCTAATACAGAAGAACAGATAGTACAAGCTATGGCAGGAGTTCTTGCATATAATTTAGCTGAGAATGATGAAAAGATAAAATTCAATTACAACAATTCAAATACTTATCAAAATTCTCATGAGGGAATAGAGGATGAATTAGAATTATAGTTAAAAAGACGTATGAAAAGACTTATGATAAGACGTATGAAAATTTTGAAAAAGTATTGACTTTTGTTAATAAAAAAGGTTATAATGAATATAATAATAGAGATACATTAATAGTATCTTGTCCAAATCAAATGTTAGCCGCAACCCTATTTGCGGGGTACAAGTGCATAGGTGTGCAAATGTTACTCGGAGCCCTACCTCCGACCAATAAATGCGTAGGTGGACAAATGTTAATAAAAATCTACCTTTTCGGAGGTAGATTTTTTAGTTCTAGGAATTTTCGAACAAAGTGAGAAAAGCTCCATAGAAATAAAATATGTGTAACTTTTTTGTTAGAAATGAGGTAAAAATGAAAGTAGAAAATGGAAAATTTTATTTTATAAAAGATGAATTTTTTGATATATTTAAAGGTTATAAATTAATGGAAAACAAAGAAAATGGTAATAAAAGACCTTGTTATTTTTGTTTTAATGATCCAGAAAATGAACAAATAATATGGTTTGTACCAATATCAAGTAAAGTAGAAAAATATAAATATATATATGAGAATAAGAAAAAGACTAGAAAGAAAGTTTATAACTTTGTTTTCGGAAAAGTATTAGGAAAAGAAAAAACATTTTTAATACAAAATATTTTTCCGACAACTGAAGAATATATAGAAAGTAAATATCAAAATAAAAAGCAAGATGTTGAAATTACTGAATCTTTAAAAGGAGAAATTATTGAAACATCTATGAATGTTATAAAACTAGCTAAAAAAGGATTTAATATACCATTCTATGATATAATTGAAATGAAGAATATATTATTGGAGAACTAATATGGAAGTTGTTTTAGAAGTAATTGATTGGATTTTAAGGATTACAGGTTTAGCTTCAATTGTTATTATATTAATAAACCTATTTGTTAAAGATTGTGAATATTTAAGCAATGTGAAGATAATAGCGAATCCAACCGAAGATGAATTAAATGAATGTAAGTATTATGAAGAATATTGTGAGGAAGAAAACTTATATGAAAACACATTATTTATTCCTTTAAGTTGTAATGTAAAAGTTTTAAAATTATATTCTATAAAGATTAGTGAAAAAGGTAAGTTGAAGAAAGATAAACTGATAAAGAATTTTAAAAATTTAGAACCTTATCATGGAGTTTTATTTAATATAACGAGAGGTTGTGCATCACCTACTTATTTATTAGAATGGAAGATAGATTATGGATATAAGGGAGAAGAAGAATTATATTCTAATGGATTTAATGGTAACGAAGATAATATAGTTATAAAATACAGTTATGGAATTATATCAAAAATAAGAAAAATTTTAATGTTAAAATAAAAACTACTTTTATAGTGGTTTTTTTGTGCTTTTATATTGAAAAAATGAAACTGATATGTTACAATGTAACAGAACGAAAACGAAGATACCGAAAATAAAAAGGAAAGTAGTGATGTTATGAAAATTGCAGCATATGCAAGAGTATCAACAGAAAAAGAATCACAAGTAGAATCATTTGAAAAGCAAATAGAGTTTTTTAATGAATTTACAAAAAAGAATAATTATGAATTGTACAAGCTATATGCAGATGAAGGAATATCGGGAAAACAAATAAAGCACAGAAAACAATTTCAACAAATGATGCAAGATGCTAAAGCCAAGAAATTCGACAAAGTAGTTGTAAAAGATGTCAGTCGTTTTGCAAGAAATACAGTAGATTTACTACAAAGTATAAGAGAGTTAAAATCTTATGGAATAGAAGTAGATTTCTTAAATAATGGCGAAATCATGGAAGGTGGATCTGAATTTATATTAACGATTTTAGGAGCAATGGCACAACAGGAAAGTGCTAATATGTCTAAAAGGGTTAAGTTTGGAAAAGACATTACTGCAAAAAAAGGAAGAGTTCCTAATATTGTTTTTGGATATGACAAAATTCCAGATGAAAGATATACTCTAAAAATAAATGAAGAAGAAGCAAAAATTGTAAAAGAAATATTTGAAAGCTATGTATATAAAGGAATTGGAACAACAAAAATTGCATGGGACTTAAATGACAGAGGAATACGAACTAAAAAAACAAAATCAAAATGGGTGCAGACATCTATTGTAAGAATACTTAAAAACCCAATTTATACAGGAAGAGTAACAAATAAAAAAAGTGAAGTAACAGACTTTATAACAGGAACTAGAAAAGATTTACCAGAAGAAGAATGGATAACAGTAGAAAGACCAGAAATGAGAATAATATCAGATGAATTATTTAATAGAGCACAAGATATATTAGCACAAAGGTCAAATGAATTTAAACTAAATAACAAAAGAGAAAAAACAGAATATATATTTAGTACACTTATCTATTGCAAGCATTGTGGATATTCTTTTAGAAGAATAAGAAGAAAATACACAGAAGATGGCAAAGAATATATAAGATGGGTATGTAGTGGAAGAAACTCAATGGGAGTAAATCATTGTCCTAATACAACTGTAATTGATGAAGAAGAACTTTTAAATGCCATAAAAGAATATCTAAAAAGTATTATAAAAAACAAAAAGAACTTTATGAAGGCAGTAGAAAAAGAATTTGAAGAGATAACTAAATTAAGAGAAAGCAATGAAAGAACTGAAGGAAGTTTGATTAATGAAATTGAAAAAGTAACAGTTAAAAAACAAAAATACATGGAAATGTTCCAAAATGAAGTAATCAATATACAAGAATTAAAGAAATATACGAATCCATTAAACGAGGATATAGCAAGATTAGAGCGAGAATTAAAACTAATAACATCAGAAATTAAAGAAAAAGATGTACTAGAAAAAGAATTATCTAAAACAATTAGCACAGTAGATGACATACTAAATAATAAAACAATTACAAATGCAATGTTAAAAACAATAATAGATGTAATTGAGGTTGATAGCGATTCAAATGTAGAAGTAAGACTAAAATTACTAAATGAAATAGGCAGTACACCAGCAGTTATTACCAATTTTAATGATATAAAAGACACCGTTACGAAAAGTAACATCGGTACATAAAGATGTAAGTGAAAGACTAAAGAAAATAAATCCTGGCTTAGCAAGGGAAGTTAGAATTATATTAGACGAAAACAAGGCAGAAAGACACTTAAGAGGAGGAATGGCAACTAAATTAAAATATAGCCATAACAAAAGCAAAGTATAAATAAAGAAGAGCAATTTTTGGGTTTTTAACTTAACCCCCTTAAATTGCCCTTTTTTTGGTTTAGCTAACGCTTAATTTCTTTGTTGTTTTCTGGCTCTTCTGCACTCTGCACATCTTACTGGTTGATTTTCAAACCCTTTTTCTGCATAAAAAGCTTGTTCTCCAGCAGTAAATACAAATTCAGCACCACAATCTTTACAAGTAAGTGTAATATCTTCATAATTGTTTTCCATGATAAAATCCTCCTTTATTATAGATTTGAATTAACTTTTTACTAACCAATCTATAAAAAGAAGGGAAATAGTCTAAAAATAAATTCATAATTAGTTTTTTTATAAAACCAATTATAGTATAGCATGTTTTAAGAGTAAAAACAAGTCAAATTGTAAAAATTTTCTATTTTTATAATTATTTCGAAGTAGGCGTTTAGAAAAATCCCTTGAAACTTGTAAA
>CAMSQT010000097.1 GCA_947062645.1 uncultured Clostridium sp.
TACACTCGATCCAACACTCTTTCCCTACACGACGCTCTTCCGATCTTACCTATTTTTTGTAACATTAGCAACTTCTGGATTAAGCTTAGCAGTAACTAATATTGTAGCAGAGCAATTTGCAAAAAAGAACTTTTTAGATGGCTTAAAGGCAGTTAAAAGTTGCCTTTTGTTTGGTTGCCTTTTAGGACTAGGAAGTAGTTTTTTGGTTTTGTTATTTTCTAATGTACTTGTTAGTGGCTGTCTTAAATCGATGGTCAGTGTATTTCCTCTTTATTTGATTGCTTTGGGACTACCTTTTATTGCCATTTCTAGTGTGTTAAATGGCTATTTTTCTGCAGTAAGAAAAGGTTATAAAAGTGCTTTTTGCCAAAGCTTTGAATTAGTAATTAAAATGATAGTAAGCATCCTACTTCTTAATTTTCAGGAAAATGAAACAGTAGAAAGTGTTTGTGTTAGCTTGATTTTAGCAGATGTAATTGCTGAAATTTGTTCTTTTGTCTTATTATTTGTTCTATATCAAAAAGATAAGCTTTCTTTTTGTATCCGAGTGGTTAATACGATTACTTTTAAAAGAAAAATTTTAGAAATAACATTGCCAGTTTCTATTACTTCATATATTCGCTCAGGCTTATCTACTTTAAAGCAATTTCTTATTCCTAATCGCTTAGTTTTATTTGGTTTGCCTTATAGTTTAGCACTAGCTGAATATGGAAAAATTAATGGAATGACTATGGCAGTTTTGTTATTTCCTAATGTGTTTATTACTTCTTTTAGTAATTTACTCATCCCAGAGTTTTCGTCTTTACTTGCTAACCAATATAAAAAGAGAATATTAGATATTTGCCAAAAAGTATTTTGGGTTACTTCTATATTCTCTATTTGTATTTCTATTATCTTCTTTTTGTTTGCTAACAATATTAGCCTTATGGCATTTCATAATTTGTCTTGTGCAAAATACATCAAAATTCTTTCTTGGCTTATTTTGTTTATGTATCCAGATACTATCTTAGATAGCATACTAAAAGGACTAAATAAGCAATTTCAGGTGATGGTTTGTAATATTTTGGACTTGATTTTGACAATTGTTGTTTTGTATTTTTTACTTCCTTCTTTTGGTCTTGGTGGTTATCTTTTTGCCATTATGATTAGTGAAGTGTTTAATTTTTGTGTTAGCTTTTTTTGCTTTCGTCGTGCTACTGGTTTTAAGATGCCAGCTTTTTTGCTTTGCTTTTATTTAGCTTTTGTGATTTTGACAGTCTACCAGTTATCTATTTTCTAAACTAGTACTTTGCTCTTGTTCTTTATCTAATAAAGAGTAAGCTTCTTTTACTTCTTGCATTCTATAATTAAAAAAATTAATGTACCTTTCACAATAAACTTTTGGAATCTCAATATTTGTTTCTTCTCTTGCATTTGTAATAGCTCGAGTTATATCAAAACTTTTAATTATTTCTCCGTATATATTGTTTAAACCAAGGTTCTTTTCCAAAATCTTTTATAAAACTTGTAAGACTAAAACCTCCATCTTTGCATACTCTTTGTATTTTTCTTTTTTTAGCAATATCACAACTACAATCTAAATCATAAACAGGGGCCATTTTAACGAAATGTTCTTTATTGTTTCCTAAGATTGACCAGTTACCATTATGTTCGTCTAATTGTTTGATAAATTTGTTGAAAAAGGATTGTTTGATAAAGTCCTTTTTAAAATACATCTTTTTTTACCTCTATTTTATATTTTTTAATAACAAATTACGTCCCTATGCTTCTATATTTAGTTAAAGCAAAATTCCAAAATTTAATAGCAATAAACCATAAAACAATTAGCATATAACTTGTTATTCCTAGACCTATAACAACATCTCCTACTTTATAAATAATATATCTTCTCCTAATTTACCATAAAACCCCAAAAAAGACAATATCCCAAAATAGATATTGTCAGTTCATAATTTTAGAAAAACGTTTATTTACCTCATTCCAATTAACAATATTCCAAAAAGCCAAAATATAATCTGGTCTTTTCGTTTTATATTGAAGATAATAAGAATGCTCCCACATATCCAAAACCAGAAGCGGTTCACATCCCCATAAAGTAAGATTTTGATGCTTTTCGCATTGTAAAATTTCAAGCCTATGCCACTTAGGAACCCAAACTAATAAACACCAACCGTGAAGCCTCTACCATTTTACTTGCTTCATTAAATTGATTTTTAAAACCATCAAAACTACCAAAATCTTTTATTATTTGATTCATTAAATTAAGATTTGGTTCTGTTGGGACAGCAGGCCCCATATTTTCAAAAAACAATTCATGTAAAATTGCTCCTGAACCAAAAAAACTTAAATTCTTTTCATAACATTTTATGTTTGTAAAATCATTATTTTTTCTTGCCAAAGCTAATTTCTCTTCTGTTTGATTGGTGTTATCTACATATCCTTTATACAATACATTATAATGTAATTCCAATGTTTCTTTTGAATAATATGGCTCTAATGCATTTAACGGATATGGTAAATCTATCATTTTTAACATAACAAACCTCCTCTTGTTATATATATCCATATTTTTCAAAAATATCACATTGTCATGAAATTGTAATATTTTTTATAGTATTTTTTTGGTATAATAAAGATAACAAAAGAAAAAATTTAGGAGGCTATTATGCTTTTTTATCATTTTGATTTATTAGATAATTTTATAAAAAGTGGTATGATAAGTAATCTAAAACAAGAAAAAGAAAATATAAAACAACTTACCAATCTATATCATAATAAAAAAATGAATCTTTTGTCCATTACAACCAATATGATTAGTATGGCTAATGGTTTGAATAAAAATAAATTAGAAGCTTTTTATGATACTGTTTCTTTGTTAAAAAAATCGTTCGAAAGTCTGGAGGATGTTCAAACACTTACTAGCAAATTAGAAGAACTTTTGATTGAAACCATTTCTTTACATGATAAAAGCCTTGAAAATAATTGGAATGAAATCAAAGCTAATTTAGTAGAATACAATAAACAACGTGACGAATTAACAGGTAAAATACTAGCCTTTGAAGAGCTTAATACTTCTATCTTAAATTCTGCTATTTCGTTATCCTTAATGGCAACTTCACGGAAAAAAAATTAGAAAACAAACCATGCCAACTCCAGAACTAGTAAAAACTAGTCCATCAAAAACAGATGCTAATCTTGAATATCAAGATAATAATTCTTTGGTTATTACAGAAAAAGAGCAAAAAGCTTATTTACCCTTTTTCTACGCTACAGTAAAAGAGATTTTTGAAACTTCTGATGGTTCTTATCAAACTATGCAAGATGTGATTCAAGATTTATATATTTTACCTTTAGAACGATTTAAAAATTCAAGCTTTTCACGTTTTAAAGAAGCTTTTAATTTAGTACGAAATAAAGAAAAAGGCTCTATTTCAAAAGCATTAGATTTAGGTCTAGAGCTTATGTTTAAACATAATTTAAATCCTATTGTGATTGCTGCTTGTAGAAATTTAGATGAGTTAGATATTTATTTAGATTGCTTAGAACAAGGGCAATTACAAGATTTTAACTGTTTTACCATAAAATTTGAAGTGATGCCACAAGTATCAAAAAATGAAAGAAATGCCTTTTTATATTAAGGTATTTTTTTTTGTAATTTGTACAAACTAATTTTATTATGAATCAAATTTTAAGTACAAAATTAGATAAAACATCTTCTAAAATACCTCAAACACGACATTGGTTTCAGTTCCAATTTAGTTTTTCAGTTTTTATTATGTTAGTATTAATCTCAGGTGGCGTGTTTTATTTTTATCGTTTACAAAGAGAAGAAAAATTTTCTACTCAGCTTATTTCTAATTATAATATTTCTAGACTTTATAATAATCAAAATAACATAGCGGTAGCTGATAATGAAAATGGATTATTTCGGTATTATCCAAATTCCTAAGATTGATTTGTATTATCCTGTTTTTTCACATTTGTCTGAAGAGTTATTAAAAACTTCTCCTTGTAAATTTTATGGAAATACGCCAGATACAAATGGAAATATTTGCATTGCAGGTCACAATTATGATAATTCTTTGTTTTTTAGTAAAATTTCTACCTTAAATAATAATGACGAAATTTTTATTTTTGCTCAAAATGGCAAGCAATATATTTATATGGTATATGAAAAATATGAGGTAACACCAAATGATTTGTCCCCTATTTTAAATTACCCAAAAAATGAAAAGCTTTTAACTTTAGTTACTTGTAATAATTTTAATTCAAATCGTATTATTTTAAGGGCAAAACAAAAGAACTTTCAGTAATTGAAAGCTCTTTTAATATTTATATATTTTTGTAATCTTTTATTTTCTTATAAGCATATACTGCTGAAATACCAAATACTACAATTAATACGGCTACTGGAATAGATTGTGATACACCAGTTTTTGGTAAGTTAGTGTTGTTGTAAATGCTAGAATTGTTGGTATTGTTTGCTTTATTAGTGTTGTTTGTGTTGGTATTGGTGTTATTTGTATTTGTGTTATTTGAATTAGTATTAGTGTTGTTGTCTAATGTTAATTCAATTTCGTCTTCATCTTCTTCGTCGTCATCCTCTGCTGCTAATACTGCTGTGTTAAACATCATTACCATTGCCATTGTAACAATTAATAAAACTGAAAATAATTTGATTAGATTTGATTTTTTCATTTTTCATTCTCCTTTTCTTTTTATACATTTTTTATTAGTATTCTTTCAATTGCTCTAAATTATACCAAAAATTTTTGTATAATTTAAGAAACTTTTTACAAAAAATATATAAATACTAATTCTTTTGTTTTTCAATTATTATTTTATACTTAAAAACGATATAAGTCAATACTTTTTTCTATTTTTTTTAATTACATTTCAATTACAAGATTATTACATTTTTTACACATTAAATTTAAATAGTACAATATCACCGATCTTGCATAATATAGTCCTTTCCCTCCATACGAACTAAGCCTTTTTCTTTGGCTGCTACCATGGAACCGAACCTTTATTAGTTCTTCATAAGAAATAATTTCTGCTTTGATAAAACCTCTTTCAATATCAGTATGTATTTTTCCGTGCTGCTTTTGGTGCTTTTGTTCCTTTTTTTATTGTCCAAGCTCTTACTTCTG
>CAMSQT010000098.1 GCA_947062645.1 uncultured Clostridium sp.
GATGAGGCATTGTGACTGGAGTTCAGACGTGTGCTCTTCCGATCTAAATTACAAAAAATTGTGCCAAAGAAGCAAATGGAAAAGTTGTTTTCTTTAGCCATCAAGAAAAGCTAGACAACGGTTTTATAGTAGAGCGGAAAAGTAATAAAAGAATGTGAAGATGGAGTAAGAGGTCATGTTTTTAATGGAGAAGAAGCTATTTTAAGAGGAAGCCATAACTTAGAAAATATAGCAACAGCACTTGCCGTTACTAAAACATTAGTATCTATTGATGATGCCACAAAAGCGATTAGAGAATTTAAGCCAGTAGCACATAGAATTGAGTTTGTAAGAGAAATAAATCAAGTAAAATGGTACAATGATTCTGCTAGTTCTTCTCCTACTAGAACCTTGTCAGGTTTAAATGCTTTTGACGAAAAGATTGTGTTAATTGCTGGTGGTTATGATAAAAAATTAGATTATGAACCACTTGCAAAAACGATTGTAGAAAAAGTAAAAGGATTACTTCTAATTGGTCAAACTTCTGGTAAGATTTTTGATGTGGTAAAACAAGAATTAGAAAATCAAAATAAGAGTATGACGATTCATATGTGTGATAGTTTAGAACAAACAGTGGATTTGGCTCGGTAAGATAGCTACTTCTCGGAGATGTTGTTTTATTTTCTCCTGCTAGTGCTAGTTTTGATATGTTTAAGGATTTTGCCGATAGAGGAAATCAGTTTAAGGAATTAGTAAATAGAATTTAAATCTGGTTAATATATAATTCTTTCACACATTTGTATATAGTTTTCATATAATATACAAAACAATAAGGAGGTATATTATATGTATCAAGAAAGTTACGAAGACTACATACGAAGCATCTTAGGTTATCCTAACTATGAAAACCATAGCGAAAACTGTTGTATGACAAATGCGTATGAAACTATGCCAATGGAAAATATGCAATTAGAAGGTTGTTATCCAGAAATTTACAAAGTAGTTTATCCTATGATAAATAAAGCTTGCAGTACAAATACAAAACCAATTACAGAGGAACTAATTGACGAATTAACAAACGAAATTTATTTATCAATAGAAAATGACAATGAAATTAATGTAACTATTAACTTAACAAATGAAGTGGGAACCACAAACAATCGAAATATGAATGCTATATCTAGTAAAATGAATCATGCAAATGAAAAGACACAAGAAAATAGAGGAGAGGATAGACAGTTTAGAAATAGGGGGTTACAAGATTTAATTCGAATTTTATTAATAAGAGAATTTTTAGGAAGACCTAGACCAGGACATCGACCACCTCGTCCACCAATGAGACCACCATTTCCGCCACATTTTCCACCTCATGGAGGACCAAGACCACCAATTATGCCTCGTGATTTATACGAAAATTAAAAAATTAAAAAAGCAACCCTGCCTAGGAAAACCTAAGTAGGGCTACTTTTTAGGGGAGTAGCTTGTAGTCTATAACATGGGGGAAAACCATATTATAGCAAACCACTATGTAACTCACATCTAGCGATGCGAGAGTGTCCCGTGGGGGATTTGAACCCCCGAACAATTCATGATTTTACTCATAAATCTGCTTTCCTTTAAGCTACACAGGACTGAGTCGTAAAACCTTAACGGCTTAAAACATAAACAATTATAATACAATTTTATGTAAAAGTCAATGTTTTTTTGAAAAATTTTCCACATTTCGACAAAATTTCACGAATAGAAAAAGTAAAAAATGCAAAAACTAATTTTGAGAAAAATTGAAAGGTGGTAAAGATATGAAAGTAAAAGACTGTATGTGTCATGATGTAGCATGTGTAAAGCCAGACGAAAACTTAAATCAAGTGGCAAAATTAATGAGTGAAAAACATGTAGGATGTATTCCTGTTTGTGACGAAAATAATTGTATTTGTGGAATTGTAACCGATAGAGACATTTTGCTTCGTGCGGTAGCTTGTCAAAAAGATACAGCTACTTGCAAAGTAAGTGATATTATGACTTGTAATGTTTGTACTTGTAAAGAAGACGACGAAATGACAAATGCTCAAAGTAAAATGTCACAAAATCAAATTAGAAGATTGCCAGTATGTGATCAAAATAATAAGGTTATAGGAATTTTAACATTAGGAGATTTAGCACAAAATGAAAGAGCATTAGGTGTGCAAGAGGTATGTACCACAATAGAAGGAATTTGTAACTGTAGTGAACACAAAAATGCTGAGTAGATACCAAAAATGAAACAATTGAAAAATCGAAGAAAAGGACGGATAATTTCCGTTCTTTTACATACAATAAAATAAAGGAGGAAGGACATGGTAATTGATGTATCTTATTGGACAAGAGTATTAAAAAACATTTTATATGTAATATTACTATTAGTTGGTCTATATATTGCGTTAAAACTATCTATTTTTTATATGCCGTTTTTAGTAGCTTTTATCATATCCTTAATGATTGAACCTGCCATCAAATTTATTATGACAAAAACGAAACTAACGAGAAGAGCAAGTTCCATTATCATATTTGTAATCGTATCTGTTATTTTATTAGGACGGTTTAGCTTGGATATTAATAACCCTCTTTGCAGAATCTTCCAGTCTTTTACAAGGATTAAATGATTATTTTGATAAAGCTTATTTGCAATTCCAAAAATTGATGGAAAGCTTTCAATTTGACAAAATACACTTATCAACAGAAGTATTAAATGTCATTCAAAATTCAACGGGGGACATATTAGAAACAGCCTCTAATTGGGTTAGAAATTTATTAACAGGATTAATTAATTTAGTAACTAGCTTGCCATCTATTGCTATTTGTGTAGGAATCTCAGTTGTGGCACTTTATTTTATCTGTGTTGATAAAATCTATATCTTAGACCAAATAGAACATCATTTACCAAAAGTGTGGGTACGAAAAATAGGAAAACATTTAAAAGACTTAATCCAAACTCTTCGGAGGATACCTAAAAGCAGAAGCAAGCCTAATTCTAGTATCTTTTATCTTATCTTTGATTGGATTATATATATTAGAATTTACAGGATTCAATATCCAATATCCATTATTAATGGCATTATTTATTGGGTTTGTTGATGCCTTGCCAATCTTAGGTTCTGGAACTGTTATGGTTCCTTGGGCAATTCTTTGTGCAATAAATGGTGACCTAAACTTAGGAATTGCCATCATTGTGTTATTAATTATCATGTCAGTGGCAAGACAGATTTTAGAGCCAAAATTGGTTAGTAAAAATATAGGGGTACATCCTATTTTTACCTTAATTGCTATGTATACAGGGTTTAAGGTGATTGGCATTATGGGCTTATTAATTGGACCAATTGTTTTGATTATTTTTAAAAATATTTTTGCTAGCTTAATTGACCAAGGTGTATTTAAAACAATATTTGATAGAAAATGATGTTAGTTGGGAAGGGACACATCTTAAGAAGAAGGATGTGTCCCTTTTGTTATCTTATTCCCACTCAATGGTTGCTGGTGGTTTTGAGGTAATGTCATAAACAACGCGGTTTACATGATTTACTTCATTGACAATACGAGAAGATACTTTTTCTAGTATTTCGTATGGAATTTTACTCCAGATGCCTGTCATAAAGTCAGTAGTTTCAACAGCACGTAGGGCAATGGTATAATCATAAGTTCTTTCGTCTCCCATAACACCAACTGATTTTAGGTTGGTAAGAACGGCAAAGTATTGGTTGATACTTTTGTGTAGTCCTGCTTTTGCGATTTCTTCTCTAAAAATGCTGTCTGCATCTTTTAAAATAGTTAGTTTGTCGTCTGTGATGTCACCAATGACACGAATAGCAAGTCCAGGTCCTGGGAAAGGTTGACGGTAAACTAAGTTTTCTGGAATTCCTAGTTCTAGTCCAGTTTTTCTTACTTCGTCTTTAAATAAATCTCTTAATGGTTCTACAATTTCTTTAAAATCTACATAAGAAGGAAGTCCTCCTACATTGTGGTGGCTTTTAATAACAGAGCTTTTGCCAAGTCCGCTTTCGATTACGTCAGGGTAGATGGTTCCTTGTACTAAAAAGTCAACGGTTCCAATTTTTTTAGCTTCTTCTTCAAAAACACGAATAAATTCTTCTCCTATGATTTTTCTTTTTTTCTCTGGGTCGGTTACACCTGCTAATTTTGCTAAAAATCTATCTTTGGCATTTACACGAATTAGGTTGATGTCAAATTGGTTACGGAAGATTTCTTCTACTTCGTCTCCTTCGTTTTTTCGTAATAACCCATGGTCAACAAAGATACAAGTTAAGTTTTTGCCAATGGCTTTAGAAAGGAGAACAGCTGCAACAGAAGAGTCAACACCTCCAGATAAAGCACATAAAGCTTTTTTATCGCCAATTTTTTCTTTTAATTTTTGGATACTTTCTTGGGCAAAAGAAGAGATAATCCAATCTCCTTTGCAATTACAAATTTTAAATAGGAAGTTTTTGATTACTTCGATTCCATTAATAGAACTGTTTACTTCTGGATGGAATTGGATACCATATAGTTTCTTTTCTTCATTTTCCATAGCAGCATTTGGGCAAGATGGGGTAGAGCCAATATTTTTGAAACCTTCTGGAACAGTTTCTACATAGTCTGTATGGCTCATTAAAAAGCCATTGGTATCTCCAAATTCTTGAAAAAGTAGGGAAGTGTTATCAATAGATACTTCTGTTGTTCCATATTCACGTTTATTTGGTCTTGCTACGTTTCCTCCTAAGGTAGTAGCCATAAGTTGCATTCCATAACAAATACCAAGGATTGGTATTCCTAGTTCGAAGATTTCTTTGCTACATTTTGGAGAGTCTTCTCCATAAACGCTAGCAGGTCCTCCTGTAAAGATAATTCCTTTTGGGGCTTTTTCTTTGATTTTTTCGATAGCGATGTCATAAGGTACTACTTCTGAGTAGCAATTACATTCTCTTACTCGTCTTGCGATTAGTTGATTGTATTGTCCTCCAAAGTCGAGGATTAGGATTGTTTCGTTTTTCACTTTTTTACCTCCGCTTATAAAATTTGTTTTATTTTATCATATTAAGGGGAAAAAGTAAAGAAAAATATGGCAATCGCTTAAAAATTTATGTACAAAGTGAGAAAATATAGTATAATGTTT
>CAMSQT010000099.1 GCA_947062645.1 uncultured Clostridium sp.
CAAGCGAATTATCAGGAGGCATGAGGCAAAGAGTGGCATTAATTCGAACCCTAGCCATAAAGCCAAAAATCTTACTATTAGACGAAGCTTTTTCTGCATTAGATTATCAAACAAGAATCATGGTAACAAATGATATCTATACCATACTAAAAAAAGAAGGAATTACAGCTCTAATGGTTACCCATGATATCTCAGAAGCTATTAGCATGTCAAATAAAGTAGTAGTCTTAAATGCAAGGCCAGGAACTGTAAAAGACATTCACAAAATTGACTTTGACATGGAAAATAGGAATCCAATTAATTGTAGAGAAAAGCCTAAGTTTAGCCAATATTTTAATACCTTATGGAAGGAGCTGAAGGTCGATGAATAAGCTACTAATTTCAAAAGAAAGAAAACAATTTCTAAGAAAACAAAAACAAAAAAAATATCTGATATTTCTAACACAAATACTAATATTAGTAGGATTTCTAGCTATATGGGAAGTATTAGCTAACCAAAAAATAATCGATAGTTTTATTACCAGTCAGCCAAGTAGAATTTGGCAAACACTTACCAATTTAGGTTCCAATGATTTACTAAAGCATATTGGAGTTACCGTTTATGAAACCGTAATTGGCTTTTTGCTAGGAACATTTTTAGGGATAATGATTGCCATTATTCTTTGGTGGTCCAATTTCTTATCAAAAGTAGCAGATCCTTATTTGGTAGTATTAAATAGCTTGCCAAAGGTAGCTTTGCGGACCTGTTATTATTATATGGGTAGGTGCAGGAACACCAGCAATTATTGTAATGGCAGTAGCAATTTCTTTAATTGTAACGATTTTAGAGAACGTAAATGGTTTTTTAAAAACAGACAAAGAAGTCATTAAAATGGCAAAAACCTTTAAAGCAACAAAATTTCAAATCTTAACTAAAATTGTAATACCTGCCAATTTATCCACCTTTATTAGTTCTTTAAAAGTCAACATTGGGCTATCACTAGTAGGTGTCATATCAGGGGAATTCTTGGTATCCAAAGCAGGTCTAGGCTACTTAATCGTTTATGGTGGGCAAGTATTTAAATTAGATTTGGTAATGGCAAGTGTCATTATTTTAGGGATTGTGGCAGGCGTTATGTATGGTGCCGTATTACTACTAGAAAAACTGATTACTAAATCTAAGAAGTTTAATTAGCTTTAAACACAAAGATAAAAGAAAAAGGCAATTCTTAAAATTTTTAAGGTTGTCTTTTTTCACATGCTTCTTGCTATCAACATAAAATATTATAAATAAAGGAAGGGAGGTATATCATGAAAAAAAGAATAATAGCAGTAGTAGTCGTTCTTATCATAGCGACAGTAATTGGCATTTTGGCAGCCATAAAACAAACCAAGCCAAAAGAAAATTTACAAACGATAAAAGTAAACGAAGTAACCCGTTCTGTTTTCTATGCGCCACAATATGTAGCTATAAACAATGGGTATTTCAAAGAAAACGGAATGAACATAGAACTAACAACGGGGCAAGGAGCAGACGCTGTAATGACAGCCGTACTTGCTAACCAATGTGACATCCGGATTTGCCGGACCAGAGGCATCCATTTATGTCTATAATGAAGGAAAAGAAGACTATGCCCAAGTATTTGCACAAATGACCAAAAAAGATGGTTCATTTCTTGTAGCAAGAAAGCAAACCGAAAACTTTAGTTGGCAAGACTTAAAAGGAAAACTAGTGATTCCTGGGAGAAAAGGTGGCGTACCTTACATGACATTAGAATATGTATTAAAGAAAAATGGACTGACACCAGGAAAAGACGTAACCCTAGACGACAGTATCAAATTTGACCTAATGGCAGGAGCCTTTGCAAGTGGTAATAGTGACTATGTAACCTTATTTGAACCAACAGCATCCATGACCGAAGACCAACAAAAAGGTTACATTGTAGCATCAGTAGGAGAAGCAGCAGGAGAAATTCCATACACAGCCTACTTTGCTAAAAAAAGCTATATCCAAGAAAACGAGCAAACCATCCAAAAATTCACAAATGCTATTTATAAAGGACAAAAATGGGTAAAAGAACATACCGCAAAAGAAATTGCAGAAGTCATTCAAAGCTTTTTCCCAGACACACAACTAGAAATGTTAGAAGCATCTATTCAAAGCTATAAAGATATAGACGCATGGAATGAAACACCAGTTTTAAAAGAAGAAGTGTTTAATCGATTACAAGAAGTTATGACAATGGCAGGAGAATTAAAACAAACAGCACCTTATGAAAAAATTGTGAATAACCAATATGCCAAAGAAGCAATTAAATAAGATTTGACCCAACGGTTCCGGGTTTAAATGGGGACATTGTCTCCATTTAAACCCGGAACCGTTGGGGATGTTAGACTATAAATAAAATTTTACATATAAATTCCAAAAAAGTATTGACAATTGGAACTCATGATGTTATATTTACTTTTGAAAAGGAAGTGATATAAATGGAAATTGATTACAAAGTAATAGGGCAAAGAATTAAAGATGCAAGAAGGGGGAGGTGTTGGTCACAAGAAAGATTAGCAGAAGAATTAGATGTAACAACGGTGTATATTAGTAGAGTAGAAAGAGGCTCTACACAAATCAATTTAAAAAGATTGGTGCAAATTGGAAATGTATTAAATGCTAGTATTGAGTATTTAATTGGAGGAGCCTTGCCAAAAAATCATAACTATTTAAACAGAGAACTATATGAAGTATTATTAAACTGTACACCAGATAAGCAACGTTTAATTTATAATATTGCACAAATTGTATCCTATGCAAAGTTTGTATAATAAACTCTGCAAAATAACCCTTTACAAAATGTCGAAAATAGTATAAACTTAGGTTACGGTTCAAACAAAAGAATTGTAACCTAAAAAATATACTAAAGGTGATTATAAATGTATTTAAAAAGACTAGAATTACAAGGCTTTAAATCATTTGCTGATAAAACTGTATTAGAATTTAGACCAGGAATTACAGGAGTTATTGGACCAAATGGTTCTGGAAAAAGTAATATATCAGATAGTATTAGGTGGGTATTGCGGAGAGCAAAGTATGAAATCATTAAGAGGGTCAAAATCACTAGATATCATATTTGCAGGAACCCAAAATAGAAAGTCTCTAGGATTTGCAGAGGCTTCTTTAGTATTTGACAACCAAGATGGAGCGCTTGCTATTGAATACACAGAAGTAACTGTTACTAGAAAAATATATAGAAGCGGGGAAACCGGATACTTTATTAACAAAGTGCCATGCAGATTAAAAGATGTATTAGAATTATTCATGGACACAGGGATTGGAAAAGACGGTTACTCTATTATTGGGCAAGGAAAAATTGATGAAATTTTAAGTAACAAATCAGAAGATAGAAGGCACATATTTGAAGAAGCGGCAGGAATTGTAAAATTTAGAAGTAGAAAAGAAGAAAGCGAAAAAAAGTTAGAAAGAACCAAATTAAATCTGCTTCGTATTAACGACATTTTAGCAGAAATTGAGGCAAACATCGAACCATTAAAAGCACAAGCCGAAAAAGCTAAAAAATATTTAAACCTAAAAGAAGAATTAAAAAACATTGAAATAGGGCTATTTTTACACAACATTGAAAAATACAAAGAAAGTTTACAAGAAATTATAAAAGACGAAGAAATCTATAAAAATCAATGTCAAGAAGAAGAAGAAAAACTAGAAAGAATAAGAAACCTAAAAGAAGAATTAAAATCACAAGTAGAAAGCATAACTAGCCAAATAGAAGAAATGTCAAATTTAGGTTTTGCTAGTCAAAAAGAAATCGAAATGTTACATTCAAACATCAATGTAGCAAATACTAGAATAAACAATAATAATGAAAACAAAGAAAGATTTCAAAAAGAAATAGAAGAAGCAAAAACAAAAAAACAAGAACTAGAAGAAGAAATGAAAAAAAGAGAAGAAAAAAAGGACAACTTAAAGCAAAACAAAGAAAAATTTGAAAAAGAATTACAAGAAAAGCAAGAAGAACTAGCAAAAATAACAAAAAAACTATCTAGCAAAGAATTAGAAATGGAAGAACGAAAAGCCCAAATAGAAAAGAATACAGACAAAAAATACGAATTACAAGGAACACTTAATGCACAAGACATCAATATTGAAAACTATAAAAAAAGGCAATCTCAAATTAAGACAGAAATGGCAAACTACATCTCAGAACTTGATGCGACAAGACTAGAAAAAGAAGAAATAGCAAAAGATTTTTATGAAATTGATAGCAAAAGAAACAAAATAGTAAAATCAATAGAAGAAGTAAGTAAGATAAAAGAAGAAGCAGACAAAAAAATAAATGACTATCAAACTAGAATCCATAATTACCAAAATGAAGCACGTATCAAAGAATCTAAACTAAAATTCCTAATTGAAACCGAAAAGGAAAAAGAAGGCTATATAAAAAGTGTAAAATCACTTTTAAAAGATTGTGAAAACATCAAAGACTTAGGAAAAGGAATGCATGGGGTCTTAGCTAATATAATTGAAGTACCTGAAAAATACCAAACAGCTATTGAAATGTGCTTAGGGGCAAGCTTACAAAATATTGTAACAGAAACTGAGGCAGATGCTAAAAAATTAGTAGAGCATTTAAGAAAAAACAACTTAGGAAGAGCATCTTTTCTTCCTATTGCTTCTGTAAAAGGAAAGAAAATAGACAAAATAAAGGGAGACAATAAAGGCGTACTAGGAATTGCAGTAGACCTAATAAAATTTAATAAAAAATATGAACAAATTGTTATTAGTTTACTAGGAAAAACCATAATAGTCGATAACATGGATACAGCCATTAGAGTAGCAAAACAAAATGGATACCTTTTCCGTATTATTACTGTCGAGGGGGATGTGATTAATGCTTCTGGAAGTATTACCGGTGGATCTGTTAGTAAAAAAACAGTTAATATCCTAGGACGTGGAAAGATCGGAAGAGCGTCGTGTAGGGAAAGAGTGTTGGATCGAGTG